>JBAYPJ010000027.1:0-37253 GCA_041677785.1 Novosphingobium sp.
CCGATCTCGGCGATATAGGGGCGCGAGCAGCCGTTGGGGCAGCCGCTCATCCGGATCGTGATCGGCTGGTCGGACAGACCGTTGTCGGCCAGGATCGCCTCGATCTTGTCGAGCAGCGTTGGCAGGTAGCGTTCGCTCTCCGCCATCGCCAGTCCACATGTCGGCAGCGCAACGCAGGAGATGGCGTTGCGGCGCAGGACCGAAAAGCGGTCGACGTCCGGCAAATGCTCGGCCAGAATCGCGTCGATCGCCGGCCGATCCTCCGTCCGTACCCCGGCGATGATCACGTTCTGGTTCGGCGTGAGCCGGAAGGCGCCGCGATGGACGCGGGCCACATCGCGCAGCGCGTCGAGCAGCTTGAGGTCCAGCCGCCCGTTCTCGATAACGAGCGTGCGATGATGGCGGCCGTCCGGCGTCGTGTTCCAGCCATAGCTGTCGCCGTTGGAGGTGAAGGTATAGGGCCGGGCCTCCTCGAACGGAGCGCCCATGCGGCTCTCGATCTCAGCCTTGATCCAGTCGAGCCCCTTGTCGTCGATCGTGTACTTGAAGCGCGCGTGCTGGCGGTCCTTGCGGTCGCCATAGTCGCGCTGCACCGCCATCACCGCGTCGGCGCAGGCGGTGACCCGATCGGCCGGCACGAAACCGATGAGGCTGGCAAGACGCGGGTAGGTCTCTGGCGCCTGGTCTGTCCGGCCCATGCCGCCGCCGATGACGACGTTGAACCCTTCCAGCCCCTCATCCCCGCCGATGGCGATGAAGCCGAGATCCTGGGCATAGACGTCGAGGTCGTTCGAGGGCGGCAACGCGAAGCCGATCTTGAACTTGCGCGGCATGTAGGTGCGCCCGTAGAACGGCTCCTCGGGCTCCGAGCCGGCGACGCGCTCGCTGCCGTACCATATCTCGTGGTAGGCGCGGGTCTTGGGGATGACGTGGTCGCTGACGCGCTTGGCCATGGCCGAGACCTCGGCATGGAAGCGCGAGCTTTGCGGATCGACCGTGCACATCACGCCGCGGCTGTCGTCGCCGCAGGCGGCGACGGTGTCGAGCAGCGTCTCGTGCAGACCCTGGATGATCGGCCGCAGGCTGTCCTTCAGCACCCAGTGGAACTGGAAGGTCTGGCGCGTCGTGATCCGCAGCGTCTGGCCGCCGTGCTCACGCGCGAGTTCGTCCAGCATCAGCCATTGCGCCGGCGTGCACACCCCGCCCGGCAGGCGGACGCGGATCATGAACTGATAGGCCGGCTCCAGCTTCTGCCGGCGCCGCTCGTCGCGCAAGTCGCGGTCGTCCTGCTGATAGATGCCGTGGAACTTCATCAGCTTGACGTCGTCGGCCGATGGAACCGAGCCAGTGATCCTGTCGAGCAGGCCCGTGGCGATGGTGCCGCGCAGATAGTCGCTGCGGTCCTTCATGCTCTCGTCCGGGCCGAGCCGGTCGAGGGGCTGGGAAAGGTCGCGGCTGCGGTCGATGACTGTGGCGTCGGTCATGGTCGTGCCCCTCAATACACGTCGCGCTGATAGCGATGGTCGGCCTGGAGCGAGCGGACATAGTCCTCGGCCGCCTCGCGTCCGGTATGCGCCTCGCGGGCGACGATATCGATCAGCGCCTGATGAACGTCGGGCGCGAGATTGGCGGCGTCGCCACAGACATAAACGTGGGCGCCCTCCTCCAGCCAGGCGAAGACATCGCGCGACTGCTGCTGCATGCGGTGCTGGACATAGACCTTCTCGGTCCGGTCGCGCGAAAAGGCCACGTCCATGCGGCTGAGCGAGCCGTCCTTGAGCCAACCCTGCCATTCGGTCTGGTAGAGGAAGTCCGTGCGGAAATTGCGCTCGCCGAAGAACAGCCAGCTCTTGCCGCCGGTACCATGCGCCTCGCGCTCCTGCAGGAAGGCGCGATAAGGCGCGACGCCGGTGCCGGCGCCGATCATGATGATCGGAGCATCGTCACCCGGCAGGCGGAAATGCGGATTGCTCTGGATATAGACCGGCAGCACCGTGTCGGCCTCGCCGCGGTCGGCCAGCAGGCCAGAGGCAACGCCGCTGCGCGCCAGGCCGTGCAGGCTGTAGCGAACCGGCGCGACGGTGAGATGCGCTTCGTCCGGGGCCGCCGACAGGCTCGACGCGAGCGAATAGAGCCGGGGCTGCAGCGGCCGCAGCGCAGCGACGAAGCCCTGCGGCATCACCTCCGAGACCGGGAAGCGCCGCACGATGTCGACGACATGGTGGGTGCGCAGGAACACCGACCGCTCGCCGGCGCGATCCTCCTGCTGCAACTGCTTGAGCACCTCGGCCTCGCTCAACAGGGCCCAGTAGTCGAGAAAGCGCGGAGTGGCCGCGGTGATCTCGAAGCGGTGGGTCAGCGCCTCGCCGATGGACAGGGCCTGCCCCTTCAGCTCGAACTCGGTCTCGGGCGCCAGGGCCAGCGCGTCCAGCAGCGCGGCGACGACGGCCGGATCGTTCGACGCCGCGATCCCCAGCGCGTCGCCGGGCTGATAGGCAAGACCGGATTCGGCGATGGAGAACTCGATATGGCGGGTCTCCTTCGAGGAGCCGCGGCCGACGATCGGGATGTTCTCGATGATCCGTGCGGGGAAGGGATTGCGCTTGTCGTAGGCCGACGGTGCGGCGGGCGCGGGGGAAACGGCCGCGGCCGCAGCGGAGGGTGCGGCGGGCGCCTCGCTCGCCAGTTGTTCGACGATGGCCTTGATCCATGCCTCGGCCGGCTCCTCGTAGTCCACGTCGCAATCGACGCGGGCGGCAAGGCGCTGCGCGCCCAGTTCCTCGAAGCGCTGGTCGAGCCGCTTCCCGGCCTGGCAGTAGTATTCATAGGTGGAATCGCCGAGCGCCAGCACGGCGAAGCGGGCGCCGGCCAGCTTCGGCGCCTTGCGGCTTTCGACGAATTCGAAGAAGCCGGTGGCCGGCTGCGGGGGATCGCCCTCCCCATAAGTGCTGACGATGACGAGGAGATCCTGCTCCTGCGCAAACTGGCGGACCTTGTAGTCGGCCATGTCGCCGATGGCGCAGGCCAGCCCCTGTTCCTTGAGCGCAGCCTCGAGCATCCGGGCAAGCTCGGCCGCGTTGCCGGTTTCGGTGCCATAGAGGATGGTCAGGCCCCTGGCCGGGACGGCCGCAAAGGGCGCCGGCTGCGGATGGGGCTGCCGCAGACCGGCGTCCAACCCTGCGAAATAGCCGCTGAGCCACCGCACCTGCATCGGATCAAGCGACCGGGTGAGGGATTCAACCTGCCGCCATTGGTCCAGGGTGAGGGGATTCCCTGGGTTTTCCGGTGCTGTCATGCGTATCGTTCCTCGGCGTTCGGCTCCTTCCCGTGCTCCGGCCTGACGCGCAGGTCCTCTCCGGGCACCGTTGTGATGAGCATCTTTCTCAGGTCTGCGCTTTTGCGGGAGCGCGATCCATGAGGCAAACGACTATTATTGGTTATTCATATCAATAATGATGTATTGAATCATCAATTTCGCCCCGCCATGACGGTAACCGACGCGGCGCACGGCCCCCGCCGGTCGACCGCAGGCCCCGTGCCGGCGCGGCGGCGTCGAGGACAGGAGACAAACCGGATTCGACTTGGTATTCGCCCCCCCGTGGCTTCAATCCTGTCCTGGCGGCGGCCCGAGATCGCCATCGATTTCGGTACCGCGAACGTGCGCGTCATCCGCCGCGACGAAGGCATCGTCTTCGACGAGCCGTCGCTGTGCTGCTTTTCACGCCGCGACGGCACCATGAACCTCGTGGCGGCGGGGGCCGAGGCGCACGCGATGCTCGACCGCGTCCCGGCCCACCTCAAGGTCAGGCGTGCGTTATGCCGCGGCGTGCTGCAGGACATCGCCACGGCCAAGGGGTTGCTGCGCTACGCCCTGTCGCGGACGATCGGCGCCAAGCGTCTGCGCGCGCCCAACGCGATTATTGGCGTCCCGGCCGACGCGACGCAGGCAGAGCGCAGCGCGATGTTGACGGCGGCGGACGACGCCGGATTCGGCAGCGTGACCCTGATCGCCGAGCCTCTGGCCGCCGCGATCGGAGCGGACCTGCCCGTCGACGATCCGGCCGGCTCCATGGTGATCGAATGCGGCGCCGGCACCACCGAGGTTGCCGTGTTCTCGCTCGGCGGGCTGTGCGAGACCGGGTCGGTGCGCATCGGCGGCGGCACGCTCGACCAGGCCATCGCCGACCATCTTCATTTCCGCCACAAGTTCCTCGTCGGCGAACTGACCGCCGAAAGGCTGAAGCTGGATTATGTCGCAAGGCGGCTGAACCCGGACGACGGCCAGACAGGTGCGATCCGGGTGAGGGGCCGGTGCCTCAAGAAGGGGCTGCCCGACACGATCAGCGTCCCGACCGCGGAACTGGACATGGTCGTCGAAAAGCACATCGCGCAGATCGTGCGCGTGGTGCGCGAAGTGCTGGGACGCACCCCGCCCGAACTCAGCCAGGATATCCACGACCGGGGCATCATCCTGACCGGGGGCGGCGCGCTGATGCCGCTGATGCGCTCGATGATCGCGCAAGCGACGGACCTGCCCGTCGAAGCCGCGGAGCAGCCCGCGAACTGCGTGGCGAACGGCCTCCAGCGGATGCTGGCAATCGCGTCTTAACATGTCTTGCTAATACAGGTATGATACCTGCCAACGTTCCCCCGGGAGAGGTATGTGCGGCTTACCCGCTATACGGATTATTCGCTCAGGGTTTTGATTCACCTGGCGCTCCATGACAATCGCCTTTGCTCGATCGGCGAGATTTCACGCACCTACGACGTATCGCACAACCACCTGATGAAGGTGGTGAACGCGCTGGCCCGCGACGGCTTCGTCGAGACCGTGCGGGGCCGCGCCGGCGGCATGCGCCTCGCCCGCCCGGCGAACGAGATCAGCGTGGGCGAAGTCGTGCGGCGGACCGAGGAAGGGCTCGAACTGGCCGACTGCTCGGGATGCGCGCTCGCGCCCGCCTGCGGGCTGACCGGCGTACTTGCCGAAGGCATGCGGGCGATGATGGCGGTGTTCGATTCCTACACCGTCACCGATCTGCTGGCCGACCGCGAGGCCATGCGGCGGCTGATGAACCGACAATCGCCGCTGGGCATCGGCCTGCACTGAAGCCCGGCCGCGACGCGCGGCCCATGATTCAGGCCGCGATCTGATTCAGGCCGCTATCGCCGCCGCGGACCTGAGGCCGGCGCGGATACGGTCCATCACGCCGGGATCGGCCTTCGCCGAATGGACGACATAGGCCGAATAGGAGAATTCCGGGCTTCCCGAAATGAGCGCGAGCCGGCCCTCCTCCAGATAGGAGCGGATGAAGCCCTTGCGGAAATAGCCGCTGCCGCCAGTCGCCAGGATATATTCCAGCGCCAGCGGGCCGTAGCTGATCGCCACCACCGCATTGGGCCGGTCCGGGAAGGCCGCGTTGTAGCTGGCGGTGAACTCGTCGCCCCAGTCGATCAGCACATGGTCCTCGGGCGCCAGCGGCGTGTTCACCGGCGTCGTCCGGACGAGGACCAGCTTTTCCTCAAACAGCAGCTCGGCGATGACGCCCGGCCGGCTGGGCGCGGCGTAGAGTACGGCCACGTCCAGCGAGCCGTCCTGCACCTGTTCCATCAGCCGCTCGGCCGTGTCGATCTGCGTGCTCACCGCGATCTCGGGGCATTCGCGCCGCATCCAGAGCAGCCAGTGCCGCAGCAGCGGGCTCCACAGGCTGAGTTCGGCGCCGACCGTCACCACCGTTTCGCGCCCCGGCGGCAGCGCCACGGCGCGGCGCGCCCGGTCCCAGACCTGCACCAGCGTGGTGGCGAAGCGGAGGAACTGATCGCCGGCCGGCGTCAGCTTCGCGCCGGCCTTGTTGCGGATGAAGACCGGCCGGTCGAGCTGGTCCTCCAGCACGCGGATGCGGGCACTGACCGCGGTCTGCGTGAGATTGAGGTTGGCCGCGGCGCTGACGAAGCTGCCGGTCTTAACGACCTCGAGGAAGGTACGCGCGACATTAATGTCCATGCCTAAATTTCCTTCCGCTCAACACGCAATAATATTCGTTTGCTTGATAGATGCTAGCGGGTCGATGGTACTTGGACAAGGAGAGACCGCATGGTCGAACCAGCATCCACCACCGGGCGGATGGCGACATGAAACCCCTGGAACCACGCCGCCCCCCGCCTCCGCCTTCCCAGGCGGAACTCTGGGCAACCATCCTGGCGCTGACGCTGATGATCCTCGGCATCGGCTTTGCGCTGTACGGCCTGCATGACGCCGGCACGATCGGCGACACGGCGGCCGTGGCCGTCATGGTCCTGGTCGTCGCGGTTTCCGCCGGCATCGTCCTGATCATGGACCACGAACGCCAGGCCTGCCGCGACGCATGGACGCGCTGGCGGGACCTGCCCCCGCCGTTCGACATCTACACGGTCTGGCCGCCGGCCCTCGATCGGGAAACGCCGGGCGACACCTGCGAGAAGACCCGCACGCGCCGCAGGCCGCGCCGGGGCGGCTCTCCATTTGACAGCAATTTCCCTGCCGACAAGCAATCATAACATTCATTTGTTTGTCGCGTTCGGGTCCTCCACATTGGCGACACAGTAGGAAGGAGTTTCCATGACCATTCAACTCGGGCAGATCGCCCCGGATTTCGAACAGGACACAACCCACGGCCGCATCCGTTTCCACGACTGGCTCGGCTCGAGCTGGGGCGTGCTGTTCAGCCACCCCAAGAACTTCACCCCGGTCTGCACCACGGAGCTGGGCGAAGTGGCCAAGCTCCGGCCGGAATGGGACAAGCGCAACGTCAAGCCGATCGGGCTTTCCGTCGATCCGGTCGAAGCCCATCACAAGTGGGAAGTCGATATCCACGAGACCCAGGGCGCCAAGCTCGATTTCCCGATGATCGCCGACCCGGACGGCAAGGTCTCGACGCTCTATGACATGATCCACCCCGAAAGCGATCCGACGGTCACCGTGCGGTCGGTCTTCGTCATCGACCCGACGCGCAAGGTTCGCCTGATCCTGACCTATCCGCCCTCAACCGGCCGCAACTTCGCGGAAATCCTGCGGGCAATCGACAGCCTGCAGCTCACCGACGCGCGCAACATCGCCACCCCCGTCAACTGGGAGCCGGGCGAGGCGGTGGTGATCTCGCCCAAGCTGTCGGACGAGGAAGCCTCGCGCCAGTTCCCGCAGGGCTACAAGACGCTCAAGCCCTACCTTCGGATCGTCGATCTGCAGGCTTCATAAAAACAAGCCAGGCAGAAGTGCCAGGGGGGAGGAGACCGTCGTTGCCGGAACAGGCGACGGCGGCCTCTCTTCCCCCTGATCGCGTAAGGGCCACGTTCGGCCCGGGGAACGCACCGGCCCCCGCCGCAATATGGCGCCGGTTAAGATGTATTTTATTTGCATATTTTACGACACGCGCCTACGAAATCATCGTGAACAGATGATGGGAGCATGAGTCGTGAACGATCAGGGGATCGACGAACACGGCCTGGAAAGGCTGGTCGCAAGCTTCTACGCCCGGGTCCGCGCCGATGACGAACTCGGCCCGATCTTCAACGACGCAATCGCGGATTGGCCGGAACACCTCGACAAGCTGACGGCGTTCTGGTCCTCGGTCATGCTGACCACCGGCCGCTACAAGGGCCAGCCGCTGCCGGCGCACCGCCGGCACGTCGCCCGCATCACCCCCGAACTCTTCGACCGCTGGCTGGCGCTGTGGAAGGCCACGACCGACGAACTGATGGCGCCCGCCGCCGCGGCGGCGCTCCAGGCCAAAGCGGCGCGCATCGCCGAAAACCTGCAACGCGCGCTGTTCTTCAGGTTTCCCGAACCCCGTCCGCTTGCAAAAGCGGCAGCGTGACGCGGCCGCCGGCGGGCCGGCGCCGCTCCCACGCACGTGGATCGGACCCTGACGGGAGGTAGCGATGGACGATTTCACCCTGGCGCGCGTTCTCCATATCCTTGCCATCGTCGCCTGGATCGGCGGCGTTGCGTTCGTCACCACCGTCCTCATGCCGGCGATCCGGCGGAACGAGCCGCCATCGGCGCGGCTGGCCGCATTCCACCGGGTCGAGGCCGGGTTCGCCTGGCAGGCGCGGCTGTGGGTCGGCCTGGCCGGCCTCACCGGCCTGTGGATGATCCACCGCGCCGACCTGTGGTACCGCTTCGCCGAGCTTCGCTTCTGGAGGATGCACGCCATGGTCGCGGTCTGGGCGGTGTTCGCCGCGATGCTCTATGTGATCGAGCCGCTTTTCCTGCACAGGCGAATGGAGCGATCCCGCACCCCGGAAGCCGACTTCGCGCGCATGGAGCGGATGCATCGGCTCCTGCTGGCGGCATCGCTGGTCACGCTGGTGGGCGCGATGGCCGGGGCGCACGGGCTGATCTGACGGCGTCAGCTCCAGATGGCGCCCGCGCTGCGCCAGAGCATATAGCCGGCAACCGCGAAGATCAGCACGGCGAAGATCGTGTCGAGCGCGCCCTTGTGCGCGGACAGCCGCTGCGAAAGCGCCGTGCCGGCAATTCCGCCGACGATGCCTCCGCCGATGAACGCGCCGGCCAGCCACCAGTCGACGAGGCCGGAGAAGGCGTAGTTGAGCGCCGCCGTCAGCCCGAAGGCCGCGACGGCGACCAGCGACGAGCCGACCGCATTGCGCATCGGCATGCCGGTCGAGGCGATCAGGCCGGGAACGATCAGGAAGCCGCCGCCGATGCCGAAGAAGCCCGAGAACAGGCCGGCGGCGGCGCCATAGCCGATGACCTTGGGCGCATTCTCGCGGCGGCATTCGACGTCGGGGTTGCCCGGATCGCCGCGGCCTTTCAGCATCAGCGCGCCGACGAGGACCATCAGCAGCGCGAAGAGGAACAGCAGCTTCTGCCCGTCGAACGCCTTGCCCAGCGTCGAGCCGGCATAGGCGCCCAAGACGCCGGCGGCGGCGAACATGCCGGCGCAGCGCCATTTGATCGTGCGCTGGCGGGCATGGGGCACCAGGTTGGCGCCGGCATTGGCCGCCACCGCGAGCGCGCTGGTGCCGATCGCGACATGCGGCGCCGGCACGCCGACCAGATAGACCATGAGCGGCACCGCCAGGATCGAGCCACCGCCGCCCACCAGCCCCAGCGTGAAGCCGACGAGCGAACCCGATCCGGCGCCGAGCAGATACTGGACGGGTTCGAGCGTCATGGCGTTACAGCGCGTCTATCGGCAGCTTGAGGTAGCGCACGCCATTATCCTCCGGCTCCGGCATATGACCGCCGCGCATGTTGACCTGGATGGAAGGCAGGATCAGCCGCGGCATCCCCAGCGTCGCGTCCCGCGCCTCGCGCAGGGCGACGAACGCGTCCTCGCTCACGCCGTCGCGGACATGGATGTTATGCTCACGCGCCTCGCCCACCGAAGTTTCCCAGGCATAGGTATCGCGCCCCGGCGCCTTGTAATCATGGCACAGATGAAGGCGGGTCCGCTCGGGCAGCGTCAGCAGCCGACGGATGGAGCGGTAGAGCGTGCGCGCGTCGCCGCCGGGGAAATCGGCGCGGGCGGTGCCGTAGTCGGGCATGAACAGGGTGTCGCCGACGAACGCCGCGCCGCCGATGACATAGGCCATGTCGGCAGGGGTGTGCCCGGGCACATGCAGCGCGATCGCCTCGATCGAGCCGACCCGGAAACGGTCGCCGTCATCGAACAGCCGATCGAACTGCGAGCCGTCGCGGGCGAAGCGCGTGCCTTCGTTGAAGATCTTGCCGAACACCTGCTGGACCGTGAGGATATGGCGGCCGATCGCCAGCGTGCCGCCGAGCTTCTCCTGCAGATAGGGCGCGGCCGAAAGGTGATCGGCATGGGCGTGCGTTTCAAGCAGCCATTCCACCTCCAGCCCCTGCCCTCGGACATAGGCGATCACCCGATCGGCCGATGCATGGGACGTGCGCCCCGATGCCGGATCGAAATCGAGCACGCTGTCGATGATCGCGGCCTTGGCGGTCGCGGGATCGGAAACGACGTGCGTGACGGTGAAGGTGTCCTCGTCGAAGAAGCTGCGGATGACCGCCGGCTGCGCATCGCCCGCGGCCTCGATGATGCGCGCCGCGGCGCGGATATGCGGATCGCTCATGGGGTTTTCTCCTCTGGCGCCTACTATATACACATTTATCTTAATAATGATATCATAATAAATAAATTTCAATGATCGGATTTGGCGATGGAACCAGGCACTGGGACTGAGCACTGGGACTGAGCACTGGGACTGAGCACTGGGACTGGGCAGGATGCCAATCGGAACACCCGAGTGGCCGTGCGGGACAATGCGGGGCAATGCCGCCGCCATGCCACGACTTAATCGTTTACGCGCATGATGTAACCATGTAAAAACGGGGGTCCTACGTCTTCGGGAGCAGGAAATTTGAATCCAGGCGCAGACGACAACGCAGCCCGCCCACCCCGTCCGCTGCAAATCGGCGATCCGGCGCCCAACTTCCGGGCCCGCACGACGATCGGGGAGTTGAGCCTGTCCGACTATCGCGGCCGCTGGGTACTGTTGTTCTCCCATCCGGCGGACTTCACCCCGGTCTGCACCAGCGAATTCGTCGCGCTTTCGCGCGCCGGCGATCGCTTCAAGGCGCTCGACTGCGAGCTGATCGCGATCTCGGTGGACAGCCTCTACGCGCACCTGGCCTGGGTCCGCGCGATCCACGACCATTTCGGCGTCGCGGTCGGCTTCCCGATCGTCGAGGACCCCTCGCTGGTGATCGGCCGCGCCTATGGCATGATCGCGGAAGGCGCGCCCGACGCGGCGACGCTGCGATCGACCTTCTTCATCGATCCGAACGGCATCCTGCGCGCCATGCTCTGCTATCCCGCCACCATCGGACGGTCGGTGGAGGAACTGCTGCGCGTCCTCGCCGCGCTGCAGCGGGTGGACAACGACAACGTGGTGACACCCGAAGGCTGGCGGCCGGGCGACGACGTGCTGTTGCCGCCCCACCAGAACCAGGCCGCCGTGATCGCGGCGGACGACGACTGCTGGTTCCATCGCATGCGCCCGGACCGGCAGGGCGAGGCCGGCGCGTGAACCCGACCTTCACCGATGCCCAGCTCGACGAGATCACCGGCGCCCTCAAGGCGCTTGCCCACGAGGTCCGGCTGAAGCTCATGCGCACCCTGCTGGAACACGGCGAGACGTCCGTGGGCGAGCTGGAAACGCTGACCGGCATCGGCCAGCCCGGCCTGTCGCAGCAGCTCGCGATCCTGCGCAAGGCCGGGATGGTGCAGACGCGCCGCGACGCCAAGCTCGTCTTCTACAGCCTGGCGCCCGAAGCGCTGCAGGATGCCGCCCGGCTGCTGTGCCGCCTGGCCGGGCTCGCACCGCAGGAGGAGCGGGCCGGAAGAGGAACTCAATCGCGCGCGCGGGGATCGGCGGCCACTTTCGCCAGGATTCTGTAGGAATCGAGATCGAGGCGCCGGTCGGCCAGCGCCAGCAGGGCCGGACGATGGCTCACCACGACAAGGCCGGTTCCCGTCTCGCGCAGCCAGGCATCCAGACGGTCGCGCAGCCGCGCCTCCGTTTCCCCGTCCAGCCCTTCGCTCGGCTCGTCGAGCAGCAGCCAGGGCCGACCCGACAGGATCGCGCGGGCAATCGACAGCCGCTTGCGCTGCCCGCCCGAAAGGCGCGCGCCGCCGTCGCCCACCCACTGGTCGAGCCCCTGCGGCATGGCCCGGATGTCGTCGGCGAGGCACGCCACCTCCAGCGCCGCCCAGAGCGCGCCGTCGCCAAGGCCCGGACGCGCGACGCGCAGATTGTCGCGGACCGTCCCCGACAGGAGCTGCGCATCCTGCGGCGCGAGCGCAAACACCGCGCGCACCGCCTCGCGAGGCAGCGCCGCGATGGGCCTGTCGTCCAGCCGGATACCGCTGCCGGCATCGGCGGGACGAATGCCGGCAAGCGTTTCCAGCAGGCTGGTCTTGCCGCTGCCCGACCGCCCGGCAAGACCCAGACGCTCACCGGGCTCGAGCCGGACATGCGCCCCATCCCCGTCGAACGCGATGGTCCGTCCGACCGGCATGGCTATCGGCTCCGCCCCACCGGCAGCGAGGGGATGCCCTTTCGCCATCGCGTCCAACCGGGCCAGCGCGGCCGCCACCAGCGCGTTGCACGACACCCCGCGCACATAGCCGGCGAGCGATTCGATCGCCCCCGCCGCGGCGAGAACGGCCAGCACGGTCATCGGCGCGGAAGCATGGGAAATCGCCAGCACCGCCCCCATCGCGATGCCGCCGCCAAGCGTAAGCCCCGCGTCGATGATCGCTTCTCCGCGCGCGAAGCGCCGGCGCGCCGCGTCGAGCGCCGCGGCCTCCGCGCCCAGGCTGCGCCCGATCGCCGGGGCCAGCCCATAGGCGAGGATTTCGGGCGAAGCCGACGCATGATCCACCACGCTCGCCTTGAGCCGCGCCAGCGCCGCGGCCATGTCCGTCGCGGCCCGCGCCAGCAGCCGGGGCGCTGCCAGATGCGCGCCCAGCGCGATCCCGGCGAGCAGGGCGAGCAGCGCCAGCGCGGCCCAGGGGCTGGCGAGCCAGGTCAGGGCCAGGCCGAGGGCGCCGCCGGCCAGCGCGGCGGGCAGCGCGGGCTTGCGGACCAGGCTGTCCTCCAGCGTGCCGATATCGTGAACCAGCCGGGTCACGGCATCGCCTGCCGACACGGCCCGCACGTCGGGTACCGCCAGCACCCGCTCGAACAGGCGGGCGCGGACGGTGGCGAGCGCCATCAGCGCACCGCGATGCCCGTAGAGGCGTTCGCCATAGCGCGCGCCGGTGCGGACGATCGCCAGCAGCCGGATCGCCGCGCTCGGCAGCAGGTAATTGAAGCCCTGCACGGCCAGCACGCCGCCAAGCCCGGCGAGCGCCGCCGCCGTGATGAACCATCCCGCAAGGCCCAGCAGCAGGACCCCGGCGGCCACCGCCAAGGCGGCCAGCGCACCCGCCAGACGGAACACCCGCCGCTGCGGGGCAACGGCCCCGGCCAGCAGCCGGTCGAGGTCCGTGCGGATCATGTCAGCGTCACCTCGCGGTCGGCGAGCGCCGCCAGCGCGTCGCTGTGCGTCACCACCAGGACGGTGCGACCCCGCGCGGCCGCCGCCAGGATGGCGGCGATGTCCGCGGCGGACCCGGCATCGAGATCCGCCGTCGGCTCGTCGAGCAGCCACAGCGGCGCATCCTTGAGCAGAACGCGCGCGATCCCGACGCGCCGCCGCTCGCCCCCGGACAGGCCGGAGCCGCGATGGTCCAGCGGCAGGGCCATCCCCCGCCCCCACGTTTCGATCAACGGGCCCAGGCCGGCGCGGCGCGCGGCGGCTTCCACCGCGGCGTCATCGGCATCGGGACGTGCCAGGCGGATGTTCCCGGCCAGCGTGCCGGGGACGAAGGCGACCGTCTGCCCCGCCCAGCCGACCTGCCCCGCCAACGCGACCTCTGCGGCATCGCCGCCGTCGACGAGAATCCGCCCGCCGCCAAGGGGGGCAAGCCCGAGCAGGGCATGGAGCAGGCTCGATTTGCCGATGCCCGTCGTCCCGCGCAGCGCGAGGCTGGTGCCTGCCGGCACGTCCAGCGTGAAGGGGCCGACAGTCGTTTCGCCATAGGCGATCACCACCCCATCGAAACGCAGCGCGGGCGGCCGCACCATCGGGCTTCGCGGTGGAGGCGGCGAGGACGCGGGCGCGATGCCTTCGAGGCGTTCGGCGGCGGCCTCTCCGACCTGCTTGTCATGATAGGCGGCGGCAAGGCGGCGCATGGGCAGGTAGAATTCCGGGGCGAGCACGAGCACGAACAGGGCTTCGCCAAGGCTCAGCTTCTCGGGCGCGGGGAAAGGCAGCACGCCCAGCAGGTTGAAGCCGCAATAGAGCGCGACCAGCGCCACCGACAGGGCCGCGAAGAATTCGATGATCGCGCTCGACACGAAGGCGACCTTGAGCACGTCGAGCGTGCGCGTCGCGACCTCGCGCGTGGCGTCGGCCAGGTGGCGCCCGATGCGGTCCTGCGCGCCGAAGCCGACGATGACCGGAAGCGCCCGCACGCGGTCGACGAACAGGCCCGACAGGCGGCTGAGCGCATCGAGCTGGCGCGCGGCGGCACGCGCTGCCGCCGTCCCGGCAAGCGCCATGCCCAGGCCGAAAGGCACCAGCGTCGCCAGCATGATCGCACCGGCGACCCAGCTCCCCAGCGTCGCCGCGATCGCGATGACCAGGGGCGAGACGATGGCGGCGCGGCGCAGCGGCAGGAAGCGGGCGTGGAAGCCGCCCGTATCCTCGATGCGGTCGACCGCGTCGGCCACCGCTTCGCCCAGCATCCGGCGATCGCCGGGCGCCGCGACGAGGACCTGCGGATAGACCCGCCGCCGCCAGCCCGCCTTGGCGCGAACCGCGGCGGCCTCGCCCGCATCGGTCGCGGCGACCTGCATCGCGGCGCGGAGCAGCGCGGCGGCGGCCAGCCCGCCAACGGCGAGCAGCGCGTTGCCCCGCGCGCCCTGCGCGATCGCCGCCACGCCGGCGGCCAGCGCGGCGGCCACGAAGATCGCCGCGCCACCATCGGCGACCCAGAAGAGGACCGTAGCCCGGCTGTTGGAACGATTGCCCATATACTCAGTTACGCGTAGTGTATAAGCGTTGTTTCCTCAACCGACTCGCGAACCAGGCGCGGCCGGACCGGAAAAGCAGGAGCCTGTCATGGACATGGCCGTGATCGAACTCTCCCGGCTGCAATTCGCGCTGACCGCGCTCTACCATTTCCTCTTCGTTCCGCTCACCCTGGGCCTGTCCTTCATGCTGGTCATCATGGAGAGCATCTATGTGATGACGGGCCGGGAGATCTGGCGGACGATCACGCGCTTCTGGGGCAAGCTGTTCGGCATCAATTTCGTGCTGGGCGTCGCCACCGGCCTTACCATGGAATTCCAGTTCGGCACCAACTGGTCCTATTATTCCCACTATGTCGGCGACATCTTCGGCGCGCCGCTGGCGATCGAGGGCCTGATGGCCTTCTTCCTCGAGGCAACCTTCGTCGGCCTGATGTTCTTCGGGTGGGACAAATTGTCCAGGCTGGGCCACCTCGTCGCCACCTTCATGGTGGCGCTGGGATCGAACCTCTCCGCGCTGTGGATTCTGGTCGCCAACGGCTGGATGCAGAATCCGGTGGGATCGCGTTTCAATACCGAAACCATGCGCATGGAAGTCTCCGACTTCATGGCGGTCCTGTTCAACCCGGTCGCCCAGGCCAAGTTCGTGCATACGGTGAGCGCCGGCTATGTCTGCGCCTCGGTCTTCGTGCTCGGCGTCTCGGCCTGGTACCTGCTCAAGGGCAAATGGGTCGCCGTCGCCCGGCGCAGCTTCATCGTCGCCGCCGCTTTCGGCCTGGCGTCCTCCTTGTCGGTCGTCGTGCTGGGCGACGAGAGCGGCTATGCGCTTACCGACAACCAGAAGATGAAGCTCGCCGCGCTCGAGGCCATGTGGCACACCGAGCCACCGCCAGCGGGCATCGCCGTGATCGGCTTTCCCAGCGTTGACGACCGGAAGACCCACTTGGAGGTCAAGATTCCCTATGTGCTGGGCCTCATCGCCACGCGCAGCCTGACCGGGGAAGTCTCGGGCATATTCGAACTGGTCGCCAAGGCGGAAGACCGCATCGAGAACGGGATCAGGGCCTTTGACGCGGTGGAACGGCTGAAGGTGAACCAGAACGACATGGCCGCGCGCGAGGCGTTCGAGCGGAGCAAGGCCGATCTCGGCTATGCGCTGCTGCTCAAGCGCTTCGTCGCCGATCCCCGGACCGCAACGCCCCAGGACATCGAACGGGCGGCATGGTCGACCGTGCCCAACGTCCCGGTCATGTTCTGGGTTTTCCGCGTGATGGCCGGCCTCGGCTTCTTCTTCATCGCATTCTTCGCCGCGGCCTTCTGGATGGCGTCGGTCCGCCGCTTCGCCTGCGACAGCGCCTTTTGCCGCACATTCCTGCGGGCGGCGGTCTGGGTCATTCCGCTGCCGTGGATCGCCATCGAATTCGGCTGGATTCTGGCCGAAGTCGGGCGGCAGCCCTGGGCGATCGAAGGCGTGCTGCCGACCTTCCTGGCCGCATCGAGCCTGACCGTCGCGCAACTCTGGACGACGATTGTCGGCTTCACCGTGATCTACGGCGCGCTCGCGGTGATCGAAGTGCGCCTGATGCTGGCGGCGATCCGCAAGGGGCCGGACGCGCCCCCCGCACCAACGGCCACGCCGGCGGCCCCCAACGGCTACGCGCCCATTCCCGCCGAATGAGGAGAACGGGTCATGGCACCCCCCATCGACTATGAAACGCTCCGGCTGATCTGGTGGCTCCTCATGGGCGTCCTCCTGATCGGCTTCACGCTGACGGACGGCTTCGACCTGGGCGTGACCTCGCTGCTGCCCTTCGTCGCAAAGACCGACGCCGAACGCCGGCTCGTCATCAACTCGGTCAGCGCGACGTGGGAAGGCAACCAGGTCTGGCTCATCCTCGGCGCCGGCGCGATCTTCGCGGCCTGGCCTTTCGTCTATGCGATCAGCTTCTCGGGCTTCTACCTTGCCATGTTCGTCGTCCTCGCCGCGCTCATCCTGCGGCCGGTGGCCTTCAAGTACCGCGCGAAGCGGCCCGACGCCGCATGGCGCACGCGCTGGGACTGGGCGCTGTTCATCGGCGGTTTCGTGCCGGCGCTGGTGTTCGGGGTCGCCGTCGGCAACGTGCTGACCGGCATCCCCTTCCGCCTCGACAGCGATCTGCGCGCCTTCTACGAGGGCGGCCTGCTCGGCCTGCTCCATCCCTTCTCGCTCGTCGCCGGCCTGCTCTCGGTGGCGATGATCGTGCTGCACGGCGCGGGCTGGCTCGCGATCAAGATCGAACGCGGCGTGGTGCACGACCGCGCCCGTGCCTTCGGCCAGGTCGCGGCGGCGGCGGCGATCCTGCTGTTCGCGCTGGGCGGCATCATGGTGGCGACCATGGGCTATGGCTTCCGCCTGACGCATCCCGCCGATCCGCTCGGGCCGTCCAACCCGCTGCTGTCGGGAACGGTCGCGGCGCCGGGGGCATGGCTCGACAACTACGCCCGGCATCCCTGGACGCTGATCGCGCCCGTCCTCGGCTTCGCGGGGCCGCTGCTGGCATGGATCGGCATCCGCAAGGGGCGCGAGCTTCTGGCCTTCGGCGGCTCGTCGGTGGGCGCGATCGGCATCATCGCGACGGTGGGCCTGTCGATGTTCCCGTTCATCCTGCCCAGTTCGATCGACCCGGCCTCGAGCCTGACGGTATGGAACGCCTCGTCCAGCCACGTGACGCTGTTCGTCATGCTGGCCGTGACGGTCGTTCTCCTGCCGATCGTGGTGCTGTATACAGCCTGGGTCTACAAGGTGCTGTTCGGCCGCGTCACCCTGGCGGACATCGACACCAATCCCGATTATTACTGATCGGGGCCATTACTGATCGGGGCCATTACTGATCGGGGCTATCGCGAAAAAGGATTTGAGCCGATGTGGTATTTCAGTTGGGTCCTGGGCGTAGGCCTCGCCGTCGGGTTCGGCATCCTCAACGGCATGTGGCACGAATTCCATTCCGACCCCGACGACGACGCGGCGGGCTGAACACCCCCCCCATCCCCGCGGCCGGCGTCGCGACATGTACCGATTTTGACCAAGGAGAGTCCCATGACCAGACGTGTGAACATCGGCATCGACGAGAAGGATCGGGTTGCGATCTCCGAAGGCCTCAGCCGCCTGCTGGCGGACACCTACACGCTCTATCTGACATCGCACAATTTCCACTGGAACGTGACCGGGCCGATGTTCAACAGCCTGCACGCCATGTTTATGACCCAGTATACCGAGCTGTGGAACGCGATCGACCCGATCGCCGAGCGCATCCGCTCGCTGGGGCAGCCGGCCCCCGGCTCCTATGCGCAGTTCGCCAAGCTCAGCTCGCTGCCGGACGCGCCGGAGGACCCGCCCAAGGCGCTCGATATGGTGGCCATCCTCGCCAAGGGCCACGAAGCGGCGGCCCGAACGGCGCGCGCGCTGTTCCCGCTCGTCGAGAAGGCGAGCGACGAGCCGACCGCGGACCTGCTCACCCAACGGATCGGCGTGCACGAGCAGACCGCCTGGATGCTGCACGCGCTGCTCGAGAAATAGGTCGGGTGCACACGATCACCACAGCCGCGCCGGTCGGCGCGGCTGTGGTTCCCTGTCACCAAGCCAGGACAAGGCCCATGACCGCGACGGATCTCAAGACGATCCTGCTCGATGCGCTGGACGACGAACGCAAGGCGGAGGCGACTTATGCCGCCGTGATCGCCAGGTTCGGCCCCGTCCCGCCCTTCTCCAACATCATCCGGGCCGAGCAGCGCCATTCTGCCGCGCTCGAACGCCAGCTCCGGCGATTGGGCATTCCGGTGCCGCCCGATCCGTGGACCGGAAAGGTGGCGGCGGCGGCGTCGCTGGCGCAGGCCTGCGAGAACGCGATCGCGGGCGAGATCGAGAATATCGCGCTCTACGATCGGCTGATCCCGCTGATCGAGGATTCCACGGTGCGCCAGGTCCTGGAGAATCTGCAAGCGGCCTCGCGCGATCGCCACCTGCCGGCGTTCAGGCGCTGCCGCGAGCGGGAAAGGCGATAGACGGCGCTCCGCACGGGGCCGCTCAGGGACGCCGTCCGGACGGTCCGAAGCGCTCGCAGAGCATGTCGATGAGCTGGCGGACGCTCTCGTCGGCCAGGCTGTAGTGGATGGTCGTGCCGTCGCGCCGCGTCCGGACCAGCCCCCCTTCCCGCAACCTGGCGAGATGCTGGGAGACGCTGGACTGCGACTGATCGCACAGTTCCACGAGCTGCCCGACCGAAAGCTCGCCCTGCGCCAGCCGGCAAAGCAGCAGCAGCCGCTGTTCGTTGGCCAGCAGCTTCAGCACCCCCGCCGCTTCGGCGGCATGTGCGGCGAGTTCCGCCAGAGGCCTATCCAGAGGCATCATCGGTTCGCCGGCCTCCCGTCGATACAGACGTTCATTCCACTGCCCGCGCGCCGCGTCAGCCGACGATGACGGGAAGCCCCGCGTCCGTCCAGGCAGCAAGGCCCCCCGCGAGATGCGTGTCGATCGCGCTCTGCGCCTCGGCGCATCGATCGAGCGCCATCCCCGACCGCTTGCCGCCGGCGCATTGGAGCACGACGGTCCGCCCCCGCGCATCCGGGATGTCACGCGGCGAAAAGCACGACAGCGGCAGGTTCACCGCGCCCGCGATGTGGCCGGCCGCGAACTCATCGGGCTCGCGAACGTCGACGAGGAGCGCGCCGCCGCCCTCCAGCATCGCCTGCAGCTCGGCAGGGCCGATCTCGCGATGCGTGTCTCGCTTTCCGGGTCCGAACATAGCATTTTCCCCTATATTACCTCTTTTAAATATAACGTGTAATCACGATATATTCAAGGGAAGGGAATGCGAGGGACAATCGCCCGGGGACGGGCGTTCGAAGGAGCGCAAACCGCCTGCCGCAGCCATGGCGGCCGCGCCCCGGATCACGCCGCGAGCGCGGATTGCGGGCAGCGGTTGCGCCGGGTCGGCGCGGGAAAGTGCAGTTCCAGACCGTTGAGCAGGAAGGCCTTGGCCAGCGTTCCCGCCGCCATGCGAGCAAGCGGCCGGCAGTCCGCATCGACCAGCCGCTCCAGGCAACGCTCGGCGATGTCGGGGCGATCCCGCTGGCAGGCGGCGAGCAAGGTGACGATATGCTGCTCGTCCTGCGTCAGCGAATGCGCGCCGGGCGCACCGAACGCGGCGCGGCGGCGCTTGGTCATCGCCATGGCTTCGACGAACATGTCGAGCGCGGACAGGACATCGAGCCCATCTTCCCCGCACGCTTCGAGAAACTCGATCGCGCGTGCCATGCCGGCCGGGGATTCGTCCCGGCTGCGCCGGCAGGCCCAGAGCAGCAGGTGTTCGGCGCAGCCGAAATCCGGCTCATCGCAGTCGTTCACCGGCTGGACTCGCGCAAACAGCATGACCCTTCCTTTCAGGCGGCCATATTGTTGCGAATTGATCGCAAATACAAGATGCGTTCGTGCCAAATGACGCACGGCGCGGCGATAGCAAGGAACCGCATCCGCGCGCCGGGATGAAAGGCGGCATTGCTCTTGGCGATTGCGCGCTTACAGTCTCGCCGACCCGATAGGGAGCCGCACCGGCAAAGGGGCGGTCTCCTGCCGAAGCGGTCGCCGTCGGAAGCAGCCCTGGCCGACACGCGCCCGGTTCGAACGTAACGGAAAGGAGTGGCAATGAAACTGGAATCGATCGCCCTGCATCACGGTTATTCGTCCGAGCCGACGACACGGGCGGCGGCCGTGCCGATCTATCAGACCACGTCCTACACGTTCGACGACACCCAGCACGGCGCCGATCTTTTCGACCTCAAGGTGCCGGGGAACATCTACACGCGGATCATGAATCCCACCACCGCGGTCCTCGAGGCCCGGGTGGCCGAAATGGAAGGGGGTGTGGGCGCGCTCGGCCTGGCGTCCGGCATGGCCGCGATCACCTACGCGATCCAGACCATCGCGGGCGCGGGCGACAACATCGTGTCGATCTCGCAGCTCTACGGCGGCACCTACAACCTGTTCGTGCACGCCTTTCCGCGCCAGGGCATCGAGGCACGCCTCGTCACGTTCGACGACTATGCGGGGCTGGAAGCCGCGATCGACGACAAGACCAAGGCCGTCTTCCTCGAATCCATCGGCAATCCGGCGGGCAATATCGTCGACATCGAACGGATCGCCACGATCGCGCACCGGCACGGCGTTCCGGTCATCGTCGACAACACGGTGGCGACGCCCTACCTGTGCCGTCCGTTCGATTTCGGCGCGGATATCGTCGTGCATGCGCTGACCAAATACATCGGCGGCCACGGCACGACGATCGGCGGCATGATCGTCGACAGCGGCCGTTTCGACTGGTCGGCGCACAAGGACCGCTTCGCTATCCTCAACGAGCCGGACCCGGCCTATCACGGCGTCGTCTATACCGAAGCGCTGGGCCCGGCGGCGTTCATCGGCCGCGCCCGGGTCGCCCCGCTGCGCAACACGGGCGCCGCGCTGGCGCCGCACAGCGCGTTCCTCATTCTCCAGGGCCTGGAAACGCTAGGTCTGCGCATGGAACGCCATTGCGAGAACACGCTCAAGGTCGCCGAATACCTGCAGCGTCATCCCAAGGTTCCCTGGGTCAGCTATGCCGGCCTGCCCGACAGCCGCTACCACGCGCTCGCGCAGAAGATCACCCGCGGCCAGGGCTCGGGCATCCTCAGCTTCGGCATCGAAGGCGGGAAGGAAGCCGGCGGGCGCTTCATCGACGCGCTCCAGATGATCCTACGCCTCGTCAACATCGGCGATGCCAAGTCGCTGGCATGCCACCCCGCCTCGACGACGCACCGCCAACTGAGCGAGGAGGAACTGGCAAAGGCCGGCGTTTCCGAAGACCTCGTGCGCCTGTCGATCGGCATCGAGCATATCGACGACATCATCGCCGATATCGAGCAGGCCCTCGCGCAGGCCTAAAACCGTGCGCGCAGGCCCACGTAGACGGCCCGCCGTTCCACCGGATAGAATATCTGCGAGGCGGGCCCGGCCTGGATCACGGCCGACATATCCCCGATCGCCTTCTTGCCGGTGAGATTGCGGGCATCGAGGAACAGGTCGACGCCTTCGGCAAGGACGGCGCCGGCGGTCAGCCCGACGAGCGCATAACCCGGCGTGCGAGCGGTATTGGCATAGTCCGCCCAGGCGCCCTGCGGCACCCATTCGAGGTTGGGCGCGATGTGCAGGGCATCGGTGCCCAATCGGATTTCCGTCCGCAGGACATGGCGCGGGACGACGGGCAGGCGGTTGTTCCCGAACTGGGCGTCATCGCGTAAGCGGAAGTCCGAATATTGCCAGATCTGGCGCAGCCGGAGCCAGTCCGTGGGCGCGAGGCTCAAACCGGCCTCGATCCCCTGGTGCAGCGTCCGATCAGCGTTGAAGGTCGAGGCCGGGATGTCGGGACCGACGGTGAACTGCAGCATCTCGCCCTTCACCCATGCCCGGTAGAGCGACACGTCCCAGCTCACCCAGCCCGCCTTTCCGCGGGTGCCGATCTCGGCCGTCCAGGCGTGCTGCTCGCGCACCGGAACGAAGGCGGCGACCTGGGCAAGCTCCACGAACGTCGGGAACTCGGCCGAGCGGCTGATATTGGCGTAGACCTGGATCGCCTGTGCCGGTTCCCACAAGAGCCCGAAGCGCGGCGAAAAGCTGTCATAGGCCGCCTTGCCGACAACTGGGGCAGGCATGGACTGTTCCTGCTGCCGATAGCCGTCGGCATAGATGGCGCCCGCGATTAGCTGGAGATCGGGAACCGGGCGATAGCGCAGTTCGCCATAGAGCGTGGTCGTCCGCGCCGTCTGGCGGGCATCGAAGGTCTGCGCGCCGCGGCGACCGTCCACGTTCACGAAGCGCTTGGCGCGGATCGTGCCCCACCGCGATTCACCGCCCAGCGTCATCTCGAACGGCCCCGCCGCATAGTCGAGACGGGTGAAGACGCCCCGGTCGGTCGAGTTCTGGTCGATCACCTGGTAGATCGGATGGAACAGCCGCTTGGCATTGACGAAGGCCCCGACGTCGAGCGTCGCGGCGCCCAGTTCGAACGTGGTCCGGTTCTGCAGCCGCAGCGACTCGATGTCGCGGGCCTGGTTCCCGACGAAATTGCCGGTCTGCGGGGCTGTGAGCGCAATCGCCCGGGTCAAGGCGCCGGGCAGTTGCTGGTCGATATCGTTCGCGCTGATATAGAAGCGCGTCGCGATGCGGTCGGCGAGGCGGAAGCCGGCATTGCCGTGGAGACGCAGCGAATGGCGCTTGGCGTGATCGCGGTCGCCGCGCTGCGTGTCGGCGCTGACCGCCAGCCAGCCATTGGTATCGCGATCGCCGAAACCGAACGACGCCAGCCCCCGGGCCATGTCGAAGGAACCGAAATCCAGCCGCGCATAAAGACCAGGCGCCCGGTCTCCGCTCGGCGTGACGCCGTTGATCGCGCCGCCGAGCGTGCCCGAGCCGAAGCGCAGGGCATTGGCGCCCCGATAGACCTCGAGATGATCGAAGAAGGCGGGCTCGAGTTCCTGGAAATCGCCGTTGTCGTCGGCGAGGTTGATCGGGATGCCGTCCTGCAGCAGCGTCAGCCCGCGCATATGATAGCCGCGCGACAGACCGGAGCCGCGAATGGATATCCTGATTTCCTGGCCGAACCGCGGCTGGGCATAGACGCCCGGGGAGAAGGCCAGCGTGTCGCGCAGCGAGACCAGCGACTTGTCGGCATAGTCCTCATAGGTCACGATATCGGCGCCGCCGGAGGTGGCGTGGGCCCGGCGCGCGGCATCGTTCGCGGCCAGCCGGCCGACGACGATGATGGTTGCGCCCTCACCGTCCGCCGGCACCTCGGCCGATTGCGCATCGGTCGGCAACTGGACGGCGAGGCAGCCGGCGAGCGCCAGGATCAGGCTGGCGGTCCGGGGAGCGCGAGACCGGACGCGGCTGGCATCGGACGGCTTTCGGCCGGCATTGGGAGCGTAGCTGCACACATCGGACCTGCATCAGAAAATACGCCGCGGCTTCGCGCGAGAACCCGGCCGTTTGGGACGCGGAGTGGCCGGCCGGGTTCGCGGCGAAGTCGCGGCGCCGGGCGCGCAAGCGCGCTCAGGGCTACGGGCTTTGGAGCGACCTCAGGGCACGAGGATCAGGTCGCCCCGGCCCATCTTGGGGTCGGCGTCGTCGGAGAACATGACCACCGCCATCGCACCCGAGTGCGCATGCGACATCACATGGTCCACGATCACGTTGGCCCCTGGGACCGGCGAGATCAGATCGAAAGTCGCGCCGTCACCGGGTCCGACCGTGAAGCTCTGCATGCCGACCTTCTTGTTCTGCGGATTGCCGCTGAGATAGACGGCATCCCACATTCCCGCGATCGGGTGGAAGGAAGAGAATTCGTTCGGGCCGGCGTTGATGAAATAGACCCGTACCCGCTCGCCCGGCTTGGCGACCAGCATCTTGGTCGAGGCGGGATCGTGCACGGGGTCGTACTTGAAGGCCACGCCGTTGAAGACGACATGCTTCCAGTCATGCTTCATGATCGAGTTGAGGTCGTCCGGGTTGGCATAGACTTCCGACTGGACGAGAACGTACTCGCGATCCGCCTTCGGCAGTGCCTTCGTATCCTTGGGATCGACGATGATCACGCCGAACATGCCGCGCGCGATATGCTGGTACATCGGATCGGCGCCGCAATGATAATAGAAGGCGCCGGGACTGGTGGCGACGAACTTGAACGTCTTGGTCTCACCCGGCTTGATGGATTCGAAATCCTGTATGACGTCCACGCGGGCGGCATGAAGGTCGATCGAATGCGAGTTCTTGTTCGCGGCATCGTTGGTGAGCGTGAAGGTCACGGTATCGCCTTCCGTCACGCGCAGAACCGGACCGGGAACCTGCCCTTCATAAGTCCACGAAGCCTGCATCGTGCCCTTGTTGTCGATGGGCAGCGAGACTTCCTTGGCCGTCAGATGAAGCTGCACGTCCTTGGCGAGCGCGGGCTGGTATACCAGGCCTACGAGTGCCGAAGCGGCAAATAGTAAAGACTTCCGCATATTTTTACCCCACTATTGAACTGATTTTACTTACTCTGGTCGCACTTACAGACGTAAATGAGATAATCGGCCATGTCCTGGATCTGCTCCGGCGTAAAAACATTGGCCCAACTTGGCATCAGGGCCGACTTGTTCACCGCCGCGCCGCCTTCCGAGATCGCCTTGACGATCTGGTCGCGCGGCAGCGAGGACATGGCGACCGTGTCGCTGTGATCGCGCGGCTGGACCGACAGGCCCACGACGTTGATGCCCTTGCCGTTGCGCTGGATGCCGTGGCACTGGGCGCAATAAGTATCGTAGAGATGGGCGGTAGCCCGGATCTTGGGGCTTTCAGCCTCCGCCCTT
Organism: Novosphingobium sp.; assembly: GCA_041677785.1. Classification (GTDB taxonomy): domain Bacteria; phylum Pseudomonadota; class Alphaproteobacteria; order Sphingomonadales; family Sphingomonadaceae; genus Novosphingobium. The sequence continues at coordinate 25,018 of JBAYPJ010000027.1, forward strand.
GCCGGCTGGTGGAGCGCGATCGCGCCGCTGAGCGCCACCACGCCGAGCGCGGCCAATCCATAGCGCAACATCACTTGGCCTCCTTCCCGAGAGAAACGATGTAGCCGGTGAGACGCTGGAGGTCGGGCTCCGACAGCGTCAGCGTCGGCATCCAGACATAGCGGTCGAACTGCTGCGGGTCCTTCGTGTACGCCAGGACGTAGTCCGGCTTCAGCCGCGCGCCTGCGTCATAGAGTTGCGGCCCCGACAGCCCGCCCTGCCCCTTCTGGTCCTGGTGGCAGGCGGCGCAGCCGCGCAGCTTGCCGAACGCCATCTTGCCCATGGCCATGTTGACCGCTTCCGGCTTGAACGTGCCTTCGGTCACGAGTCCGCTCTTCAGCCCGAGCAGCGCATCGGCCAGTTTCTCGGCCGTGGCGGCATCGACTTTCGGGTGCTTTTCAACCGCGGCGGTATCGATCGTATCGTGCGGCTCACCCGCCTTTGCATGTTTGAACCAGAGCACTCCGCCCGGGCGGATCGGAGTCGGGTTCTGCAGCCAGCCGACGAGCCATTCGCGGTTGAACTTGTCACCGGCGTACCACAGATCGGGACCCTTGCGGTTCCAGAGATGTTCGACCGTGGGATTGGCCGGTTTCGTCAGCGCGTGGCAGGACGCGCACTGCGAGGCCAGCTCGGAATCCGCGCTTTGCGCCTCCACTGCGGCCGGCCGGGCGGCCAGGGCGAGGGCCGTCAGCCCAACGCATGCCGCAAGGATCATCGGAGCTTTCATGTTCTCGCCTCCTCAGGTGACCGGGACCCCTTTGAAGTTGGGGTTCGTATAAATGCCGTGCGGCTTCTTGAGGCTTTCCTCGTAATAGAAGTCGGGGACAAACTCCTTGTGGCCCCAGTGGTACCAGGGCTGATCGTTCGGCACGCCTTCGTATTCGATGGCGGTCATGATGCCGCCATGCGGCGTGTGCCCGTTCATCGTGTGATGATCGATGTGATCATGGATCATCCAGCGGCCGGGATTGTCGCAGCGCACGATGATGTCGTAGCGCTCCCCCGGTCCGACCAGGACCGTATCGGCGTTGATCGGCGCCGGCAGTTCATGCCCGTCCTTGAACACGATCTGGAAGACGTGGCCGTGGAGGTGGATGGAATGGAAGCCGCCGCCCGCCCCGAACATGCGGAGGCGAATGACGTCGCCCTCCTTGACGCGGATTGGCTGGGTTTCGGGAAAGGATTTCCCGTTGATGGTGAAATAGTCGAAGACGTCGCCCGGAACGCCGCCCTGCCCCAGCTTATCCGCCCAGGAAGACGCCCATTCCGAAAACATCATGATGTAATCGCCTGTCACCTCGCGCTCGATCGCCGAGGGCTTGATCGGGTCGATGATGAACGGTCCCCACATGCCGCGCGTGGCGACATGCTCGTTCACGTTGACGTGGCAATGGTACCACATGGTCCCGGCCGGCTCGGCGATGAACTTGTAGGTGAAGCTATCGCCGGGCTGGATGCCGAGCTGGGTCATGTCGGGCACGCCGTCCATTTCCCAGGTCCCGCGCTGCAGCAGGCCGTGCCAGTGGATGGTGTGGTTGATCGTCGTCAGGTTGTTGAGAACGACCTCGACCTCGTCACCTTCCCTTACGTGGAAAAGCGGCGCCGGAACCTGACCCGCATAGGCGAAGGTCTGGAAGGTCTGCCGGTCGACGAGCGTGATGCGCGTCTCCTCGATGTTCATCTCGAACTTGTGGTGAGCCCCGCCCGACCGCGCTTTCTTGCGGGCCGGCGCTGCGCTGGCGATGGATGGGGAAGCTGCGGCCGTCAAAGCCGGAACCGCGACAGCTGCCCCCAGACCCGTTAAAACGGCGTCCCGTCGCGTGATGTTCGACATCATGCCTCCTTATAAGATGTATTCGATAGGCATGATTATTACTGGAAGGCCGGGACGCTGCCCAACGAATTAGTTTGTGTTCTTCCAAAAAAATTATTGTTGTAAAATTGCGTAAACCGGGACGCGGCGAGGTCGCGTTCGGAGGAGCGCGGTCAGCGCGTTGCCGGCTCTTTCGGTTGGGCTGGGTCGGCCAGGACGGCGCAGCGGGACCGCTCACCCCGCTCGCAAGCCGCGAGATCGGCGCGCCACTGGTTCATCGCCTGACGATGTTCGGCGAGGATGCGGGAATACTCGCGGTCCTGGGCCTGGATTCGGATTTCGCGCGCCTGCGCCGCGTCCTCATAGGCGCGTTGCGCGGCGATATTCTCCTCGACCTGCCGGCGGGCCAGTTCCGCCTGCTCGCGGTTGAGCGCGGCGCGCTGCGCCTCGGCCTGTTCGTCTTGCGCCTGCGCCGCAGCCGGGCCCGTCGCGGCCAGAACCGCAGCGCTCAGCGCGATAAGCCATAGCTTCGTCATCGTGTCACCTTCGGGGATGGTCGGCGACGACATTCCAGAGAGGCCGATGATGCGCAATTCAGGGATATCACGGATGGCCGATGAAGAAGACTGGCGCGCGCGCGCCATGCGGTTAAGAAACCGGCAGGATCCCATCCGGATCGCTTTTCGAGGCCGCATTGGAAACCATAACGCTTGTCCTGACATTGCTTTTCGCGGTGGTGGTCAGCGGAATCCTGGCCCGGCTGCTTCCTTTGCCGATACCCCGGCCCCTGGTGCAGATCGCGCTCGGCGCGGGGGTCGGGCTGGTCGCGGACTGGCGGGTGACGCTCGATCCGGAGATATTCTTTCTCCTGTTCCTGCCGCCGCTTCTCTTTCTCGACGGCTGGCGCATCCCGCGCGAGGACCTGGTCAAGGACCGCTCGACCATACTGCAACTGGCCCTCGGCCTGGTGGTCTTCACCGTGCTCGGCATGGGCTTCTTCATCAACTGGATGATCCCGGCCATGCCGCTGGCGGTCGCCTTTGCACTCGCCGCGGTCGTCTCGCCGACCGATCCGATCGCCGTGTCCGCGATCACCCAGCGCGCGCCGATTCCCAAGCGGATGATGCACATTCTGGAAGGGGAATCGCTGCTCAATGACGCGTCCGGCCTCGTCTGCCTGCGCTTCGCGATCGCCGCGGCACTGACCGGCGCCTTTTCGCTAGGGGATGCGGCCGTCGACTTCCTGTGGATCGCCATCGGCGGCGTCGCGGTGGGGACCGGGCTGACCTGGCTGATCGGCTGGGCCAAGGCGATCGTCGCGCGCAGGCTGGGGGAAGAAAGCGGCTCGCAGATCCTTATCAGCCTGCTCATCCCCTTCGGGGCCTACCTGATCGCCGAGCGCCTCCATTGCTCCGGCATTCTCGCCGCCGTCGCCGCCGGACTCACGATGGGCTTCGTCGAGACGCGGGGAAACACGCTGGCGATCACGCGAATCCGCCGGACGACGGTGTGGGACATGATCCAGTTCACGGCCAACGGCATCATCTTCGTGCTGCTGGGCGAACAGTTGCCCACCATTCTTGCCGGCGCCGCCGCCACCGTCCGGCTGACCGGCCACCACGAACCGGGCTGGCTGGCGATCTACGTCGTCGGCATCAACTTCGGCCTTGCGGCGCTGCGCTTCCTCTGGGTCTGGCTGTCCTTCCGGCTGACGCTGTTCCGCCGGCCAGGGACTCGCGATCGGCCAAGCTGGCGCGTGATCGCCGCGATGTCCTTTGCCGGGGTACGCGGCGCGATAACGCTCGCCGGCATCCTGACGCTTCCGCTCGCCATGGCGGACGGCACCCCCTTCCCCGCGCGCGAGCTTGCGATATTCCTGGCGATGGGCGTGATCATCGTCTCGCTGATCGTGGCGTCGATCGGCTTGCCGCTGCTGATACGCGGCCTCGAAATGCCGCCCGAGCCGGCCGTAAAGGCCGAAATCGACGCGGCCCGGGTCGCCGCGGCGGAGGCCGCGATCGCCGAGATCGAGCGCACGCAGCACCGGCTCGCCGACGGCCGGAAGGACGCCGATGCCTACGTCAACATCGCCTCACGCCTGATGGATTTCTATCGCGACCGGATCGACCACCAGACGACCGCGCCCGAGGAGAAGGACGTCCGCCTGCGGGACGAGCGCGTCGAGTATGAACTGCGCCTCGCCGCGCTCAAGGCCGAGCGGGCGGAGATCTTCCGGCGGGTTCGCAACCGGGAACTGGGCAGCGAATCGGCGCGGAAGCTCGTGCGCGAACTGGATCTTTTCGAGGCGAGGCTCGCCGGCTGACGCTACGCGTCGTCGCACCGGGGTTTGATCCGCCTGCGTGGAAGTGGAAGCGCGACCGGCTCGCTACCGATTCGGCAACGCGAATCGGGGCGCCAAGCGCCATTCACCCCGCCACGACGCCGCCGCCATCGACGACCAGAATCTGGCCGGTCGTATAGCCGGCCTTCATCGCGTAGATATAGGCCTGCGCCACCTCCGCCGGCTCACCGATCCGGGGGAGCGGCTGGCTCTCGAAACGCCGGGATTCGGCAGTGCGCAGCGCCTCGGGCAGAGCGTGCCAGATCTCCGTCGCCACGCCGCCGGGGAACACCGCGTTGACCCGGATCGGCGCCAGTTCCACGGCCAGGCCGTAAGTCAGGTGCGCTATGGAGCCGGCCATGGCCGTTGCCATCACCGTGCCCTTCTGGGGGCGGAACGCGCTGGTGCCGCTCGTCAGCGTGATCGATCCGCCGGGCGGAACCCGCCGCGCGCCCTGCTTGGCCAGGATGGCCGCGCCCCAGAAGCGGACGCGGAACAGCGCTTGGGCATCCGCCAGGTCCATCTCGGCAAGGGGGCCGCGCCGCGCCTTCCCCCAGTCGCCCGCGGTGCTGACGATATGATCGAAATCGCCCGAGGCATCGAAGAAGGCGGCGACCGCGGCCTCGTCGGTGATGTCGAGCCGCACCGTAGCCGCGCCGCCGAGCCGCTCGGCGGCCGATTCCAGTTTCTGTGTATCGGTGGAGGCGATCGTCACCGCCGCGCCTTCGGCCACGGCGGCTGCCGCCACCGCGTACCCGATGCCCGAACCGCCGCCGACGACGAGAATGCGCGCGTTCTGCAAGGTCATGGCTTCTCCCTGTGCTCTGCCGCCGAAAAGCGGGGCGCCAGCCATTCGACGATGGCCCCGGCGGCATCGATGATGCCGCCCTCGCGATCACCTTCCTCGCGGAAGCCGAAATGGTCGCCCTCGATCTCGATATAGGTGCGGTCCGCGCTGGCGGCGTTATCGTAGAGGCCCTTGCCGACGAAGGGCAGAATCGTGACGTCGGCCGAGAAGGTGACGGACAGCACCGGCTGCGTTACCTTGCCCGCGTCGCGATGCATGTCCACCTGGGTCGAAAGACCCGACCAGGTCGAAAGCCAGCCTTCGGCCGTCATCATCTGCACGAAGCCGGGGATGGACCAGTTCGCCACTTGCGGATCGGGCTGCATCAGCCCCAGAATCGCGCGCTTGTTGGGGTGGATCGACAGGTCCGTCAGGGCCGGATCGGCCATGGTCCGGTAGATCGCCAGGGTGTTGCAGGCGACGGCCATCCGGGTGATGGCGTTCTGTTCGTCCAGCGGCAGTTCCGCAAAACCCGGTTCGGCCATCATCGCCCGGTGCCTGCGCTTGCGTTCCACCTCCTGAAGCGCCTTCGCATCTATCCGCCGGCATCGCGCGACTTGCGCGGCGCGGTAGCGTGCGAGGAACTCGGGCGAATAGGAAGAGCTTTCGGGCGGCCGCCGATAGCCGTTGGCGGGGTTGAACATGTCGAGTTCGGGATCGCACGACAGCGGATCGCCCTCGTCGATCACCGAGGGGTCGAGATTGGCCAGCCCCAACGCCCCTTCGCTGAGCGCCCCGGCCAGATTGATCAGGCCGTCCGCCGGCGGCAGGTCCAGTTCGTTGAGATCATAGGGATTGCCGGCGGCGGTATGCGTCAGCCGCTCGCCTGGAGGCGTGTTCGCCTGCGCCATGTAGAACGTGGAAAGCGGGCCGCCCCCGCTGTTGCCGCACAGCACGACGTTCGCGAAGCCTTCGCCGCGCAGATAGCGCACCTGCGCGGCAAGATCGGCGCACAGGCATTCGTGCTCGCAATTGACGTCGTTGCCCAGATAGCGGGTCTGGCCGCCGTATACCGCATAGCCGGCCTCGACCAGGAACGGCGTCAGGTAATGGCTGGAGAAATCCGCGCGCGGGTGGTTGAAGACGATGACCGTGCCTTCCCCGCCGCGGCGATAGAGGATGCCGCTGGAATGCGCGCCGTCCTCCGCCTGCAGCCTGACGTTGGTCTGGCCCGTCGCCTCCGGCAGCCGGAATCGGTCGGACCCCCACCAGGTGAACGGGCGGGCGCCGGGCGGCGTTTCATGGGACTCACGGCCGAAGCCGTGGAAAATCGTATGTCTTCCGATGAACTGGGGCATTCCTCGATCCCTGGATTCTACGGGCCGGATCGGCTGTGGCCGGTTCCTGCGGCAACGGCATAAAAACTTATATATGAATAATAATTCTTATAACGGAATAGTCTTGTCAGCCGCTACGCTCCATGTCAAATGAGTTCCCACGCGAACGGCCAATCCGGCAAGATCCCCATCGGCCACGTGCAACCGATCAAGGGCCGTTGAATTCCTATATATGAATGAATTAACAGCCACGGCAGTTCACCAGATGGGAAAGCACGGGCTCGGCGCGCGCGCCCGCGCCGCACCATCAGCGCGATCGGAACCGCCGATGTCTGAAGCCACGAGCCCCGAGCGGATGCTCGCGATCCTGGAAATGTTCGAGAAGGAGCGCCGGCCGCTCTCGCTCAAGGAACTGTCGGATTACTGCCGGATTCCGCCCAGCACCTGCCACAACCTCGTCCACACCCTGCTGCGGCATTCCTATCTCTACCAGACGGGCCAGCGGAAGGATATCTACCCCACGCGCAGGCTCTACGACATGGGCGCGACGATCCTGGCGAACGACCAGATTCTGCAGCGGCTGCTGCCCGCCATGGAGCAGTTGCGCGACGCCACGCGCGAAACCGTGATCCTGGGCAAGCGGCAGAAGGATCGCATCGTCTATCTCGAAGTGCTCGAAAGCCCCGAGGTCATCCGTTACAGCGCGCGCGCCGGCGATACCAAGCCGCTGCATTCGACCTGCATCGGCAAGACCATCCTCTCCACGCTCAAGACCGAGGAGGTGCGCCGCGTACTGGAGGAGCATCCGCCGCTGCAGGTCACGCCGAATACCATCACCGGCTTCGACCGGCTGATGGCCGATCTCGATCGGGGCCGCGCTCGGGGCTATTTCACGACCCATGGCGAAAACGTCGCCGACGTCACCGCGCTGGCCGTGCCGATCAGCGTCAACAACGAGCTTTTCGGCCTGGCCGTGGCGGGGCCGAGCCACCGGGTCGACGCCAGCCTCGAGCGGATCTCGCGGGCGTTGAAGGACGCGCAGGAAAACCTCTTGCAACAGGGAATCAGCGGCTCCGGATGAGTGCGCAGCACCCGTCCGCCGCACGATCGGAGGAACAGGAACGGCGATGGCGAAGATCGCGATAAAGCGGATTTCCGGCGCTCTCGGCGCCGAAATAGAGGGGGTGGACCTGAGCCGGCCGCTGTCTCCCGAGACGATACGGACGCTGCGCCAGGCGCTGCTCGACCATCTCGTGATCTTCTTCCACGATCAGGACCTGGCGTCGGACAGCTATCTGGCCTTCGCCCGCGCCTTCGGCGAGCCGGTCGAATATCCGCTGATCAAGGGCATCGAGGGCTATCCGACGATCACCGAGATCGCGAAGCTGGAGAACGAGAGGACCAATTTCGGCGGCGTGTGGCATGCCGACACCACCTATCTCGACCAGCCGCCGATGGGCTCGATGCTCTATGCGCTGGAAGTACCGCCCTATGGCGGCGATACGCTGTTCGCCAACCAGTACCTCGCCTACGAGACGCTGTCGGAACCGCTGCGCCGCTTCCTGGAAGGACTGACCGCGATCAATTCCTCCGCGAAGGCGGACGTTTCCCGAACGCGCGAGGACATGATCCGCAACGCCGGCGACGCAGGCCCGCCGCGCGATTACCTTTCCGAACACCCCGTCATCCGCACGCATCCGGAGACCGGGCGCAAGTGCCTTTACGTCAACGTCGCGCACACCTCTCATTTCAAGGGCATGACCGAGAGCGAAAGCGCGCCGATCCTGGCCTTCCTGTTCGAGCACCAGGTCCGGCCGGAATTCACCTGCCGCTTCCGATGGCGCACCGGGTCGCTCGCCTTCTGGGACAACCGCGCCTCGCAGCACAATCCGATCAACGACTATCACGGCTACCGGCGGGTCATGCGGCGCATCACGCTGGCGGGCGAACGCCCCGCGTGACGCCGCTCGCGTCTGGCCTCGGGCGGCTCACGGGGTTACGGGCAACGCAAGGCGTGAAATCAGGAAAGGCGATCATGGCTGGCAGCAATCGACGTTACACGGTGGCCGTCCTGCCGGGAGACGGCATCGGCAAGGAAGTCGTCCCCGAAGGCCTGCGCGTGCTGGAAGCGGCCGCGCGGCGATATGGCTTCGAGCTGGATTTCCAGAGCCATGATTTCTCGTCATGCGACTATTACCTGCGGCACGGGCAGATGATGCCGGACGACTGGCAGGACCGCCTCGCGCCCAGCGATGCGATCTTCTTCGGAGCCGTGGGCTGGCCGGCGGTCCTGCCCGACCATACCTCGCTGTGGGGCTCGCTGCTGCAGATCCGGCGCGTGTTCGACCAGTACGTCAACCTGCGGCCCGCCCGGCTCATGGCCGGGGTGCCGGCCCCGCTGGCCGGACGCGGCCCCGGCGACATCGATCTGGTGATCGTGCGCGAGAACACCGAAGGCGAATACAGTTCGGTCGGCGGGCGCATGTTCGAGGGCACCGATCGCGAGATCGTCATCCAGGAAACCATCATGACGCGCCAGGGCGTCGACCGCATCCTGCGCTTCGCCTTCGAACTGGCGAGATCACGGCCGCGCCGCCACGTGACCTCCGCAACCAAGTCCAACGGGCTGGCGATCAGCATGCCCTACTGGGACGAGCGGTTCGCCGAGATGGCGAAGCTCTATCCCGACGTGTCGACCGACAAGTACCACATCGACATCCTGGCCGCGCATTTCGTGCTCAATCCCGACAGGTTCGACGTCGTCGTCGGATCCAACCTGTTCGGCGACATCCTGTCCGACCTCGCCCCGGCCTGCACCGGCACGATCGGCATCGCGCCGTCCGGCAACATCAATCCCGAGCGCCGCTTCCCCTCGCTGTTCGAGGCGGTCCACGGCTCCGCGCCCGACATTGCCGGAACCGGCGTGGCAAACCCGGTAGGGCAGATCTGGGCCGCGGCGATGATGCTCGACCACCTCGGCGAGACCGATGCGGCCGCCGCGATCCTGCGGGCGATCGAGCGATCGCTGGCCGATCCCCGCACGCGCACCCGCGACCTTGGCGGCAGCGCCGACACGGTGGCGGCGGGCAAGGCCATCGCCGACATGCTGGAATAACGCCGGACGCCGGATGGAAGCGCTCGCAACGAGCGCTCCCATTCCCGGGCGGTCAGGTCATGCTGTCTGGCCGACCTGCTCGGGCAGGAACCGGGGGAACAGGATGTTATTCTCGGTGTGGATGTGCTCCATCAGGTCGTCGGCGAACTTCTGGATACCGGAATAGAGCGCCCGCCAGGTCGCGCAGCCATCGTCGGGCACGCGCAGGTCGTTTGTCAGGCGCAGCACTTCCTCCAGTTCAGCGCCATGCTCGCGATGCTCCTCCATCATCGTGGCGATCGGATGCTCCAGCGGCATGGTCGCCCCCTGGATCATCTGGGGGAACAGCACGATCTCTTCCTTCTGCATATGCATCGTCAGCTCGCCCAGCATGTGCTTGAGCAGGGCGGCGAGCCCGGCCGGCACGTCGGCATGGTTCCGGTGCACGGCCTCCACCCGCTCCGCCAGCGTGATGAGTTCGGGAATCTCCCGGCTGTGAACCCGGTGGTAACGCGTCACGATCGTTTCGATCAGGGTCTTCGAATCGAGGTCTGCCGGACTAGCAACGTTCTCCGCCCGTAATCCGCGCAGGTCCGCGACCAGCCGGTCGAGATCGAGCGCATGGGCCGCGGCCGCTTCATTCAGCCGCATGTCCCCGCCGCAGCAGTAATCGAGCTTCGCCACGCGGAACAGCGCGGTGGCACCCGGCAAGGCAACGGCAATCTCGCCCAGCGTGCGCGTTTCCAGATCATCCAGCCCTGCGATCGTCTTGTCCGATGTCATGCTTGGCTCCTTTCGCCCGATGGCCGGGCGACCACATCGCCCACCTTTTAACAGGTATTTTATATACCTCTTTTTCGACAAAGGCGATGGGGCCGGCAAGAATTCTTTTGGGATGGGAAAATCGCGCCCGGCGCAAAGCCCTCAAGCCCGGCTGCGAAGCCCGGTTTCGGGCGCTTGCGGCGCGCGTCCGCACCATTCGGCCAGCACCCGCGCGGTCATGGCGGCGCAATGGGAGCCGCCGAAGGGGAAAGTCCCGGTCAGCGCCGAATGCAATTCCGGCGCCAGCATCACGCGCAGCCTGCGCCGCGCGCGGAAGTTGCGCGTCTTGACCGTGGTTCGGGGAATCTCGAGAATCGCGGCGGCCTCCTCGACGGAGAGGCCCTCGACTTCGCACAGCAGGAACACCATGCGGAATTTCTCGGGCAGGTCGGCGATCGCCTGTTCCAGCATCGTCCTGATCTGGGCGCGGCCCAGTTCGGCGTCGGGCGTGCAGGGCTGCGCCGAACCGTGCATGATGCGGCTGCGATAGGCCCCGAGATCCGCGACCGAGGCCGCGGCGAGCCGGGCCCGCCGGCGCTCGAGCGCGCGGCGGCGCTGCAACGCCTCATTGATCGTGATCCGCGTCAGCCAGGTCGCGAGCGAGGCGCGGCCCGCGAACGTGCCGATCGCCGCGAAGCCGCTAAGATAGGCGCTCTGCACGATGTCCTCGGCTTCGGCGCGGTCCTTGAGGATGCTCCATGCCGTGCGGAAGAGCCGCCGGTTGCAGCGCTCCACCACGATGCGAACCGCCCTGGTGTCATGGGCCGCGATGCGGCTGGCCAGAACCGCATCGGGCAGGCTGGCATAATCTTCTGCAAGCGCACTCATCGCGTTGCTTCCCCCTTCTTGTGTCGGGCCCTTCTCGCACCTGATCCGGCGTGGGCGTCACTGCCTTGGATGCACCACGCCCGCAAAAGTTCCCGGGAACCGAAAAGGTGGCGCCGGCATCAAATGGGCGTTCAACAGCGCAAATGGAGACGCAACATGCCCAGATGGATCGCAACCCTGAGTGCAAGCGCCCTGCTCGTCACGGCCGGAACCGCGCTTTCGCAGAATGCCGGGCCGAACGACGCCCAGATCGCCCATATCGCCTACACCGCCGGGGCAATCGACATCGCGGCCGGCCGCCAGGCGCTGGCCAAGTCGCACAATGCCGTCGTCCGCGGCTTCGCCGAGGAGATGGTGCGCGATCATGCCGCGGTGAACGACAAGGCGCTGGCGCTGGTCAAGCGACTTGGCGTGGCGCCGGAAGCCAACGCCACGAGCACCGCCCTTTCCGCCGACGCCCAGAAGAAGCATGACGAGCTGGATCGCCTGAACGGCGCGGCCTTCGATCGCGCCTATATCGCCAACGAGATCGCCTTTCACCGTACCGTGAACGACGCGCTGCGCGGCACGCTGATCCCGTCCACCCGCAACGGCGAGCTGAAGTCGCTGCTGCAAACCGGCCTGACGCTGTTCAGCGAGCACCAGGCCCATGCGGAGAACCTGGCGGCCGACGTGAAATGACGCCTTTCCGCTGCCTGGTCACGGTGCTGGCCGTTGCCGTCGCGGCGCTGCCCGGCGGGCAGGCGGCGGGGAAAACCCCTGTCGCGGCGAAAATCCACGTCATCGTGATCGACGCGATGCGGTTCGGCGCACCGCCGGCCGGCCTCAGGGTGGGCGACACCATCGAATGGGTGAACCGCGACCTGTTCGATCACACCGCGACCGCCCGCGACAAGAGCTTCAACGTCATCCTGCCCAGCAACACGAAGCGGCGCATGGTGCTGCGGCGCGCCGGATCGTTCGCGTTCTATTGCATATACCACCCGGGAATGCGCGGCAGGCTGGTCGTGCGGCAATAGCCGGACGCGCCGCGCGCGGGCAGGGCTGCGGTTCAGGCCGCGACCCCACCTGTTCGGCCCGATCAGTTCGCCCCGATCAGTTCGCGGCCGATCAGCATGCGGCGGATCTCGTTGGTGCCCGCGCCGATATCCAGCAGCTTGGCGTCGCGCAGG
>JBAYPJ010000028.1:0-36935 GCA_041677785.1 Novosphingobium sp.
CGCGATCGCGGTCTTGCCGACGCCGGGCTCGCCGATCAGCGCGGGGTTGTTCTTGGTGCGCCGGGCAAGGATCTGGACGGTGCGACGGATTTCCTCGTCACGGCCGATCACGGGGTCGAGCTTGCCCTCGCGCGCGGCTTCCGTAAGGTCCCGCGCGTACTTCGTGAGCGCCTCATAGGTATCTTCGGCGCTCGCTGTCTGTGCCGTGCGGCCGCCGCGAAGCTGGGTGATCGCGGCCTCCAGCGCTTGCGGCGAGGCGTTCGCCGCCTTCAGCGCCTGGCCCGCCGCCGTCGTCGTGGCAAGCGCCAGCGCGACCAGCAGGCGTTCCACCGTAACGAAGGAATCGCCTGATTTCTGGGCTATTTGCTCGGCCTGGTCGAGCACGCGCACGGCATCGTTGTCGAGCCCGGGCGTCGCCTGCGCCCCGCCGCCCGACACCGCCGGGACCTTGGCCAGCGCCGCATCGACTTCCTGCGCCGCGAACTGCGGATTTCCCCCGGCACGCTGAATAAGCCCTGCAGCCATGCCCTCGTTGTCCTCAAGCAAGGCCTTGAGAATGTGTTCGGGACTGATCCGCTGATGGCTCAGGCGGATGGCGACGGTCTGCGCGCTCTGCAGGAAACCCTTGGCGCGATCGGTGAATTTCTCGAGATTCATGGGTGGAACTGCCTCCTGTTCCTGCGGGAGATAGTGTTGCAATTATGCAACACAAGATGCTCTCCCGATTTTCTTTTCCCGCACGGCGGCGTTCGGACCCGCACACCGCCTTCGCAGGCTAGATGGTAAGCGCTCGTGATTTTGCCAGAACTTCGGAAATGTACGAAGGTGAACAGAGGCTGCCGTTTCCCTCCATGGCGCGCTGCAGCGCTTCCCATCCCGCCCCCTTGCGCATATGACGCGGCACGCAAACGACCAACGGAGAGACGCAAAAGTGGCGAAATTCAGCGCGGAGCAGGCGGCAGCGGTCGCCGCGATCCAGCAGGTGATCAACGAGTGGGGCGATGAGCTGGATACCAACAGCGGCCTCCAGATGGCCGAAGCGGGCGTGCTCACCGACGATGTGCAGTATTTCGTCGGCGGCGAGTGGCGCGACGGCCTCGCCGCCACCGCGCAGTTCTACAAGGACCGCTGGGACCGCCTGACCGCCGCCGGCGGCGCGCCGGTGATGCGCCACGTCCACGGCAACTATCGCATCGACTTCACCGCCGAGGACCACGCGACAGTCGGCTTCCTGCTGGTATTCTTCGCCAAGGTGGGCGAGCCGCCCTTCGTCGGCTACTGCGATCCGCTGGCGGTCGCCGACGTGCGCATGGAATGCCGCCGCGACGCCGACGGCGACTGGAAGATCAGCCGCTTCGACAGCGGGCAGATCTTCCAGCGCGGCTGACCGGCACGTCGTCCCGGCCCCTGGACCGGCGCAGGACACGCTTTCGCCGGGACGACGAATGGGCCACAAGTCGCCCATGCGCCGATTCCCGTTCGCCCCCGTTCTCGCCCTGGCCCTGGCCGCCTGCGCGAGCCAGCCTCCCGTCGCCAGCGCACCCGCGCCCGCCGCCCAGGTCGAGCCCGCGCCGCTCAGCGCGCTCGTCCAGGCGGTCGACATCCCCTACGAGCGGTTCACGCTGGCCAACGGGCTTACCGTACTCGTCCACACCGACCGCAAGGCGCCGATCGTCGGCGTGACGCTCTATTACCGCGTCGGCTCGAAGCACGAGCCGCGCGGCAGGACCGGTTTTGCCCACCTTTACGAGCACATCTTCTTCGGCGGCTCGGAGAACGTATCCAACTTCGACAAGCCGCTCGAAGCCGCGGGTTCCACCCCGTCCAACGGCTCCACCTGGTACGACCGCACCAACTACGTCGAAACCGTGCCCAGGGGCGCGCTCGACCTCGCGCTATTCATGGAAAGCGACCGCATGGGCCACCTGCTCGGCGCGCTGACCCAGGACAAGCTCGACCGGCAGCGGGGCGTCGTCCAGAACGAGAAGCGGCAGGGCGACAATCAGCCCTACGGCCTTGCCGGCTATGCGGTTGGCGAGGGGCTGTTCCCCGTCGGGCACCCCTATCGCCACGCCACGATCGGTTCGATGGCCGACCTCGACGCCGCCAGCCTCGGCGACGTGCGGCAGTGGTTCAGCGACCACTATGGCCCGAACAACGCGGTGCTGGCGCTGGCCGGCGACATCGACGCGGAAACCGCGCGGCCGCTGGTGGAAAAGTGGTTCGGCGACATCGCACGAGGGCCCGAGGTCCGGCAGGTCGAGGCCGGCCCGGTGACGCTTCCGGCCCCCGCCCGGCGCGAGATGACAGACCAGGTGCCCGTGCTTCGCCTCAGCCGCAACTGGAGCGGGCCCGGGCTCAACGACCCCGACGCGGTGGCGCTGCAAGTAGGCCTCCACATCCTCGGCGGCCTTGCCAGCTCGCGCCTCGACACCGCGCTGGTGCGCGGCGAGCAGCTCGCCGTCTCGGTTTCCGCGGGCGCGCATCCGTTCGAGCAGGTCAGTTTCCTGTCGGCGAGCATGGACGTAAAGCCCGGCGTCGAGCGTGCCCGGGCAGAAGCCCGGTTCGATCAGCTCATCGCGCAATATGTCGCCGAAGGCCCCACCGAGGACGAATTGCGACGCGCGGCAACAAGCATCCTGTCAGGCCAGATCGGCCAACTGGAGGAAGTCGGCGGCTTTTTCGGCAAGGGCGCGACGCTGGCTGAAGGCGAACTCTATTCGCGCGATCCCGCGCAATACAAGCGGGACCTCGCCCGCATCGCCGCATTGACCCCGGCCGACGTACGGACCGCGCTGCAACGCTGGCTGGGCCGCCCGGTCTTCGCGCTGGCAGTCGTCCCCGGCGAGCGCACCGAACGCGGCGAGACGATGGGCAGCTGGGGCGACGAAGCCGGGAGCCCGCCGGAAAAGCCCGCGACGGCCAAGGCGGCGGCCAAGGCAACGGCAGCGAAGCCTGGCCCCCCGCGCGCCATGCCGGCGGTCGCCTCCGTGCCCGATCTCGCTGTTCCGGCGATCGAGCATGCCGCGCTGTCCAACGGTATCCCGGTTTCGCTCGCGCGACGCACCGTCATCCCCAAAGTCGTCGTCTCGCTCGATTTCGACGCTGGCTATGCGGCCGATGCGCTCGACCGACCGGGCACGCAGTCGCTGATGCTCAAGATGCTCGACGAGGGCACGACCAGCCGCAGCGCCACCCGGATCGCCGAGGAGCAGGAGCGGCTCGGCGCCGCGATCAGCACCGGCGGCGGCATCGACACCAGCGGCGTAACGCTCACCGCGCTCACCGCCAACCTCGCTCCGTCGCTGGCGTTGATGGCCGACGTGGCGCGCAACCCGGCTTTCGAGCCCGGCGAAGTCGCGCGTGTGCGCGACCAGCAGCTCGCCGCGCTGGCGCAGACCCTGTCCACCCCGCGCGCGCTCGCCACGCGCCAACTGGGCAAGCTGCTCTACGGCAGCCATCCCTACGGCCAGCCGGGCGATGGCCTGGGCGATGCGCAATCGCTCACCGCGCTCACGCCGGAAGCCCTGCGCGCGGCGCATGACAAGTGGCTGCGGCCCGATCTCGCGCGCATCACCGTGGTGGGCGACGTCACCATGGCGCAGCTTCTGCCGCTGCTCGAAAGGGCTTTCGGCGACTGGCGCGCGCCGGCCGGCCCACCGCCCGTCAAGGACCTGGCCGCACCGGTTCCCCCGCCGCGTCCGCGCATCGTCCTCGTCGACCGACCCAACTCGCCGCAGTCGGTGATCGCCGCCGGCCGCGTGCTGCCGCTCACTGGCCGCACGCCGGGGATGGAAGCGCTCGATCTCGCCAACGAGGTCATCGGCGGCGGCTTCCTCTCGCGGCTCAACATGGACCTGCGCGAGGAGAAAGGCTGGAGCTATGGCGTGTCGAGCGTGGTCCGCAGCCCCGCCGGCCCGCGCGCGCTGCTGGTCGGCGCGCCGGTACAGGCCGACCGGACCGGCGCCGCGATCGATGCGATCATCGCCGACATGAAGGCCTTTCCGGCACAACGCCCGGTCGATGCCGAGGAGTTGAACCGCGTCACCGACGGCAACATTCGTGCATTGCCCAACCGCTTCGAGACCAACGGCGATGTGCTCGGCGCGATGCTGACGAACCAGCTCCTCGGCAGGCCCGACGACTACTATGCCACGCTCGCCAGCCGCTGGCGCACAGTGGACGGCAAGACGCTCGACACGATGGCGCGGACCTGGCTCCAGCCCGACGAGCTGACCTTCGTGGTGGTCGGCGACCGCAAACTGGTTGAACCGCAGCTCAGGGGCCTCGGCCTCCCGGTGGAGATCGCCCCGCCGGTCGAAATGCCCCAGGCGGCGCGAGACGATTGACTTCGCTGCGCCGCGCGGCAGAACTGACGGCGGAACAGGAGGAGGAAACCCATGTCCGTTGCCGGCACTTACGACGTCGTGATCAAGACCCCGATGGGGGACCAGAAGGGCAAGCTCACCGTCAACCCCAGCGGCGACGCCTTCACCGGCAGCGTCACCAGTGACATGATGGGATCGATGGAAATCGCCGACGGCAAGGTCGCCGGCAACACGATCACTTGGACGATGGACATGAAAGTGCCGATGCCGATGACGCTGGAAGGCGACGCCACCGTGGACGGCGATGCGATCAGCGGCAGCGTCAAGGCCGGCATGTTCGGCGCCATGGCGCTGAGCGGCACGCGCGCCGGCTGAGGCCCGCCGCCGGAAGATCGAACGATCGACTATGAGGCCCCGCCCGCGCGGGGCCTCAGCGCTGCTTGGAACGAGCTGTCATCCAAGCGCCTTCTTCAGCAGTTCGTTCACCACCTGCGGGTTGGCCTTGCCCTGCATCGCCTTCATCGTCTGGCCGACGAAGAAGCCGAACAGCGCTTCCTTGCCGCCCTTGTACTGCGCGACCTTGTCGGCATTGTCGGCGAGGACCTTGGCGACGGCGGCCTCGATCGCGCCAGTGTCGGAAGTCTGCTTGAGCCCTTCGCGCTCGACGATCGCCGCAGCGCCATCACCGGTTTCCAGCATCTTCTCGAACACCTGCTTGGCGATCGTGTTGGAAATCGTACCATCGGCAATCAGCGCAAGAAGTTCCGCGGCTTGCGAATGGCTTACAGGCGATTCTTCGAGACTCCTGCCAAGACGATTCAAGGCGCCGAACAGTTCCGATGTCAGCCAGTTGGCTGCCTGCTTCGCCACCTCGGCCGCGTCCTTACCCTGCTTCGCGGCGCTTTCCGCCAGCAGCGCCTCGAACCAGCGCGCAGTGTCGGCTTCGGCGGTGAGGATGTTGGCGTTGTAGGCGGACAGGCCCAGAACCGTCTCATAACGGTGGCGCTTGGCGTCGGGCAGCTCAGGCAGGCTGGCGCGGCATTCCTCAAGGAACGAGTCCTCCAGTTCGAGCGGCAGCAGGTCGGGATCGGGGAAGTAGCGATAGTCGTGCGCGTCTTCCTTCGACCGCATCGAGCGCGTTTCGTTGCGATCGGGGTCGTAGAGCCGGGTTTCCTGCACCACCCTGCCGCCGTCTTCGATCAGGTCGACCTGACGGCGCGCCTCCTGCTCGACCACGGCCATGACGAAGCGCACCGAGTTGACATTCTTCGTCTCGGTCCGCGTGCCGAACGGCTCGCCCGGCTTGCGCACGCTGACGTTGACGTCGGCGCGCATCGAACCCTCTTCCATGTTGCCGTCGCACGAGCCGACATAACGCAGGATCGTCCTGAGCTTTCGCAGGTAAGCGCCCGCTTCAGCAGGAGAACGCATGTCCGGCCGGCTGACGATTTCCATCAGCGCCACGCCCGAGCGGTTGAGGTCGACATAGGACATCGTCGGGTGCTGGTCGTGCATCAGCTTGCCTGCATCCTGCTCTACGTGGATGCGCTCGATGCCGATCGTCTTGGTCGAGCCTTCGGGGTCCTTCTCGTCGAGGCAGATCTCGATCCGCCCCTCGCCTACCAGCGGGTGGTAAAGCTGGCTGATCTGGTAGCCCTGCGGCAGATCGGCGTAGAAGTAGTTCTTGCGATCGAAGCGCGACCATGTGTTGATCTTCGCGTCGATCGCCATGCCGGTACGCACCGCCTGGCGGATGCATTCGCGGTTGGGCACCGGCAGCATGCCGGGCATCGCCGCGTCGACGAGGCTGACCTGCGCGTTGGGCTCCGCCCCGAACGCGGTCGCCGCGCCCGAGAACAGCTTGGACTTCGAAACGACCTGCGCGTGGACTTCGAGACCGACGACGACTTCCCATTCGCCGGTTGCGCCCTGGATGCGATATTCGCTCATATCAGTGCTTCACCTGTGTCATGCGGTCCACCCACGCGATGCCGATGGCCGAGGCGATGAAGGCCATGTGGATGATAGTCTGCCACATCACCGCGGTTTCCGTCACGCGCCCGTTCGGCTGCCCCATCATGCCCGCCTCGATGAACGTGCGCAGCAGATGGATCGAGGAAATGCCGATGATCGCCATCGCCAGCTTCACCTTGAGCACGCCGGCGTTGACATGGCTGAGCCATTCCGGCTGATCGGGATGCCCCTGCAGGCCCAGCCGCGATACGAAAGTCTCGTAGCCGCCGACGATGACCATGACCAGAAGGTTGGAGATCATCACCACGTCGATCAGCCCGAGCACCACGAGCATGATCTGCTGCTCGGTGAACTCCCAGGCGTGCAGCACGAGATGGATCAGTTCCTTGAGGAACAGGAACACATAGACGCATTGCGCCGCAATCAGGCCGATGTAGAGCGGAAGCTGGAGCCAGCGGGAACTGAAGATCAGCAGGGGCAGCGGCCGCAGCCGGCCCGACGCCGCGAACGAATCGGTCGCCATCGTTACCACCAGCGCTCCGGCCTGGCCGTGAACCCGGCGCGCTGCTCGATCGCCAGGCCGGCGTTCAGCACGGCCTGTTCGTCGAACGGCTTGCCGATGATCTGCAGGCCGAGCGGCAGCCCCTCGCCGTTGAGGCCTACCGGCACCGACATCGCCGGCAGTCCGGCAAGGCTCGCCGGGACCGAGAACACGTCGTTGAGGTACATCTCGAGCGGATCGGCGCTTTTCTCGCCCAGCGCGAAGGCGGCGCTCGGCGTGGTCGGCGCCAGGATCACGTCGCACTGTCCCCAGGCGTTCCGGAAGTCGTGCGAAATGAGCGTCCGAACCTTCTGCGCCTGCGTGTAATAGGCGTCGTAGAACCCGGCCGAGAGCACGTAGGTGCCGATGAGGATGCGGCGCTTGACCTCGGCGCCGAAGCCTGCCGCGCGCGTGGCGGCGTACATGTCCTGCAGGCCGGCGCCCTCGGGCAAGTCTCGCAGGCCGTAGCGCACGCCGTCATAGCGCGCGAGGTTCGATGAGGCTTCGGCGGGCGCGATGATATAGTAGGCCGGCAGCGCATACTGCGTGTGCGGCAGGCTGATGTCTACCACCTCGGCACCGGCGTCCCTGAGCCAGGCCACGCCCTCGTCCCAGGACTTCGCCACCGCCGCGTCCATCCCGTCCATGCGGTATTCGCGCGGAATGCCGACTTTCATGCCTCTGAGATCGGCATTCAGCCCGGCTTCCCAGGCAGGCACCGGCAGGTCGAGGCTGGTCGCGTCCTTGGGATCGAAGCCGGCCATGGCCTCGAGCATGATCGCGCAATCGCGCACATCGCGCGCCATCGGCCCAGCCTGGTCGAGCGAGCTGGCGAACGCGACGATGCCCCAGCGCGAGCAACGGCCGTAAGTGGGCTTGATGCCCGAGATACCGGTGAAGGCGGCGGGCTGGCGGATCGAGCCGCCGGTGTCGGTGCCGGTCGCCGCCGGGCAGAGCCGAGCGGACACCGCCGCCGAACTTCCGCCCGAGGAACCGCCGGGGGCAAGCGGCGCATTATCGCCGGCCTTGCGCCGCCAAGGCGACACGACGTTGCCGAAATGGCTGGTCTCGTTCGACGAGCCCATCGCGAACTGATCGAGGTTGAGTTTGCCGAGCATGCCCGCGCCCGCGTCCCACAGCTTCTGGCTGACGGCGGATTCGTAGGCAGGCGTGAAGCCTTCGAGGATATGGCTCGCCGCGGTGGTCTGCACGCCCTGCGTGGCGAAAAGGTCCTTCATGCCGATGGGCACGCCGGCCATCTTGCCGAGCGGCTTGCCGGCGGCGCGGTCGGCATCGACCCGGCGCGCGGCTTCGAGCGCCTTTTCAGGCGTCGCGACGATGAAGGCGTTAAGCGCGCCCTGCGCGGCGGCGACATTGGCGTTGAACGCCTCGGCAACCGCCACCGCGGTGAAGTCGCCGTTCGCCACGCCATCGCGAATGGCGGCGACGCCAAATTCGGTGAGGTCGGTGACGCCAAATTCGGTGAGGTCGGTCATGCGTCCAGCCTTTCCCTCAGCGCGCGGGCTTCGAGGCGCAAACCTCGCTCCCGCGCCATCATTCGATCACCTTGGGCACGCCGAAAAAACCGTGCTCGGCCGCCGGCGCGTTGGCCAGGACGGCGTCGCGCTTGTTGCCGCCGGTCAGCGGATCGGCGTCGATCACGTCATCGCGCAAACGCAGGTGATTCTCGATCACGGCGGTCATCGGCTCGATGCCGGTGACGTCCACTTCGCCGAGTTGTTCGATCCAGGCGAGGATGCCGTTGAGTTCGGGGACCATGGCCGCGATCTCGTCCTCGCCCAGCTTGATCCGGGCGAGTGCGGCGATCTTGGCCACGGTGGCGGTATCTACCGACATGGCTGTGCTTTCAGAACTGGCGTTGCGAAACGGGCTTACCGGGGCGGCAGGGCGCCCTCTGCGGCTTCTTCGGGCGGGACCGGCGCGCCGCCCTGCTGCAATTGTTGCATCTGCTGCATCATCTGCATCTGCTGGATAGCCTGCTCGCGGCTCATGAAGGCGACCACCTCGATATCGAAATCAAGGTCGCTGTTCGCCGGGATCGAGCCGGTGGCCTTGTCGCCGTAGGCGAGCTTGGCCGGGATATGCACCTTATAGCGGCCGCCGCTCTGCATCTGCTGCAGCGCCTTGGTGAAGCCCGGGATCAGGCCCTGCAACGGGAATACCGCGCCGCGCGCCTGGTCGAAGACCTTTCCGTCGCGCAGCGTCCCCTTGTAGTTGATCACCGCCACGTCATCGAGCGATGGCGCAGGACCTTCGCCCCTGGCGATCGTCTGGACATCGACCTGCGGCGGCAAGGCAGCCCAGGCGATTCCGCCGGCGGCCAGCACCGCGGCGGCAACGCCGATCCAGAGCTTGCCGAGCGATCCTTTGGCGATCGGCTGGAGAGGTACGCGGGTGATCTCGGTCATCAGGTCTATCCCAGAAAGACAGCAAAAGGGCGCGGAACGTGATTCCGCGCCCTCATGGCGTATCGCAAGGCGGGGTTCAAGCGTGCTTGGCGGACAATCCGCGCAAGCTTACTTGACGCCGTCGCGCTCCAGCCGCTTGCGCTCCAGCTTGCGGGCGCGACGGACAGCGGCGGCCTTTTCGCGCGCGCGCTTTTCCGAGGGCTTTTCATAATGGCGGCGCAGCTTCATCTCGCGATAGACCCCTTCGCGCTGCAGCTTCTTCTTGAGCGCGCGCAGGGCCTGGTCGACATTGTTGTCGCGGACGAGAATTTGCATAAACCGACACACCTCACAAATCGAAGGCCAGAACCCCGCCGATGCAGACACGCGGGGGATTGCCCTGGATGGAACAATAGAAGGGCGAAGCCGAATCCACGAAGACCGGCTCGAACCCGCGGGCCGCTAGCAAAGAGCGGGCGGGAACGCAACCCGTTGCGTCGCCCGAGGCGGTTCCGGGGCGATGTTTGCACGCGCATCGCTTTCCACTTGGCCCGTCCACGGCTAAGGCGGGTGCGATGACCCCGCCTTCCCTCCTGGCATCCTCGCTCTACGTCGCCGCCGGCGGCGCTTGCGGCTCGTGGCTGCGCTATCTCGTCGGCCGCGCCTGGGCGCGCGCGATCGGCCCCGTTGCCGCAAGCGCCTTTCCCTGGGCGACCCTGACCGTCAACGTCGCGGGCAGTTTCGCCATGGGGATACTCGCCGGCTGGCTGGCGCGTCTGGACGCACACGGCGAAGGCTGGCGATTACTGCTGGGCGTCGGCGTGCTCGGCGGCTTCACCACCTTTTCCGCGTTCAGCCTGGAATTCGCGCTGCTGGTCGAACGCGGCACGATCGGCACGGCGGCAGCCTATGTCGCCGTGTCCCTCGCCGCGAGCTTTGCCGGCCTGTTCGGCGGCCTCTTTCTGATGCGGGCGCTGGCATGAGCAAGGAAAGCATGAGCGAGACGGTCCGCCAGTTCACCGTCGAGCCCGACGACGACGGCGTCCGGCTCGACCGCTGGTTCAAGCGCCATCTGCCGCAGGTCGGCTTCGCCACGGTCAGCCGCTGGGCGCGCACGGGGCAAATCCGCGTCGACGGCAAGCGCGCCGATCCGGCCGATCGGCTGACCGCCGGCCAGGTGTTGCGCGTGCCCCCCGGCGGCGCGGCGCCCGAGAAGGGCGCTCGCCCACGCCGCGAGCTGACCGAGGAACAGATCGAACGCGCCGATGCGATGGTGCTGACGCAGGACCGCGCCGCGATCGTGCTTAACAAACCACCGGGCCTCGCCACGCAGGGCGGCAGCGGCATGAAGGAGCACGTCGACCAGTTGCTCGACGCTTTCGCGCCTGGCCAAGGGGAAAAGGACGGCCCCCGTCCGCGTCTCGTCCATCGACTCGACAAGGATACGTCGGGCGTGCTGCTCGTCGCCCGCACGCCGGGCAGCGCCGCGTTCTTCTCGAAGCGTTTCTCGACGCGTTCGGCGCGCAAAATCTACTGGGCGCTGGTGGTCGGCGTGCCTTCGGTCGAGGAAGGACTGATCGACCTGCCGCTCGCCAAGCAGCCGGGTACCGGCGGCGAGAAGATGATGGTCGACAAGAGCGAGCACGGCCAGTCGGCGCGCAGCCGCTACCGCGTGATCGACCGCGCCGGCAACCGCGCCGCCTGGGTCGAGCTGCAGCCGCTCACGGGCCGCACACATCAGCTTCGCGTGCATATGGCCGCGATCGGCCATCCGATCGTCGGCGACGGCAAGTACGGCGGCCAGGACGCGTTCCTTTCGGGCACGATCAGCCGCAAGATGCACCTCCACGCGCGCCGGCTGATCATCGACCATCCCGACGGCGCCCCGCTCGACGTCACCGCCCCGCTGCCCGAGCATTTCGCCATGGGCCTGGAGCAGCTCGGCTTCGACGAGGCCACAGGCGACGCCTTGCCCGAGGAGCCGAAGGAAGCCCCGCGCGAGGCCAAGAAGCAGGCCGCCAAGGCCCACGCCAAGCAGTACCGCAAGGAACGCCGCGGCGAGCGGCGCGGCCGTACCAGGGGCGAGCGCGGGCCGGCGGGCAAGGGTCCGGCCCGCAAGACATCCCCGCGCAGGGGCCCGACAAAGCCCGGAGGGCAGACGCGATGACCCGCCTCGCCGTGTTCGACTGCGACGGTACGCTGATCGACGGGCAGGCGAGCATCTGCCGGGCGATGGAGGAGGCCTTCGCCGAGGCCACCCTGCCCGCGCCCGACCGGCACATGGTGCGCCGCATGGTCGGGCTCAGCCTGCCCCAGGCGGTGCGGCGGCTCGTGCCCGAGATCGACGAGGACCTGCAGCGCGAACTGGTCGACGGCTACAAGCGCGCCTTCCGCGCCCAGCGCGAGGCGGGCGAACTGTCGCAGCCGCTGTTCGCCGGCATCGCCGAGGTGCTCGACGCGCTGCACGGCGCCGGCTGGCAGCTTGCCGTGGCCACAGGCATGTCGCGCCGCGGGCTCGACCACTGCCTCGCCTCGCACGGGCTGACGCGCCACTTCGTCTCGCTGCAGACCGCCGACGACCACCCGTCCAAGCCCGATCCCGCGATGCTGGAGGCGGCGTTGTTCGAAGCCGCCGCCGAGCCGGCCGAGGCGGTGATGATCGGCGACACCGCCTACGACATGCAGATGGCGCGCGACGCCGGCGTGCGCGGCATCGGCGTCGACTGGGGCTATCACGCGCCCCACGAGTTGATTGCCGCCGGCGCCGAATTCGTCGCGGAAAGCCCCGCCCAGCTCAAGGAACGCCTGCTGCGATGAGCGACGAGAACCTCGCACGGCGGCGCTTCATGGCGATCCAGGCGATGCGCTGGGCCGGCGCCGCGCTGGTGATCATCGGCCTGCTGATCGTCGTCGGGCGGATCAACATGCCCAGGGAAGCGGGCTACGCGCTGTTCGTGGTCGGGTTGATCGACGCGCTGTTCATGCCCACCGTGCTCGCCCGCCGCTGGAAGAGCCCGCCGCCATGAAACGCTTCTACAAGCAGGTCGCCGTGTCACCGGGTGACGGCGGCTGGCGCGTCCTGCTCGACGGGCGCGGCATCAGGACCGTGGGCGGCCAGCCGCAAGTGCTGCCGACACGCGCGCTGGCCGAGGCGCTGGCCGAGGAGTGGGCGGACCAGGGCGAAGAGATCGACGCCGCCGGCTTCGTGCTGCGCGACCTGGCCGACTACGCCACCGACGTGATCGCGGCGGACCGCGCCGATGCGATCCGCGGGCTGGTCGCCTATGCCGGCACCGATACGCTCTGCTATCGCGCCGAGCCCGACGAACCGCTGCGCGAGCGGCAGGAAGACGTCTGGGAACCGCTGCTCCACGCGGCCGAGCAACGCTGGGACATCCATTTCGAGCGGATCGACGGCATCATGCACCGGCCCCAGCCCGCGGCGACGCTGGCGCGGATGGAAGCGGTGCTGGGCGCGGAGAGCGACCATGCCCTTGCCGCGCTCAACACGCTGACCAGCCTCGCCGCCTCGCTGGTGATCGCGCTTGCCGCGCTCAGCCCCGATGCCGAGGCCGAGGCGCTCTGGACGGCGGCCAACCTCGAGGAGGATTGGCAAGCCAGCCTTTGGGGCAAGGACCCCGAAGCCGAGGCGCGCCGCGCGCGCCGCTTCGCCACTTTCGCCGCCGCCATGCGCTTCGCCCGGCTCGCGCGGGAGGAACCCTGAGCCTGCGGGGCACGTTCACCTTTCGAGGAGACGCAGGATGCCCAGAGGCGACAAGAGCAGCTACACCGACAAGCAGAAGCGCATGGCAGAGCATATCGAGGAAGGCTACGAGGACCGGGGCGTCAGCCACAAGGAGGCCGAGCGCCGCGCCTGGGCCACGGTCAACAAGGAAACCGGCGGCGGCAAGAAGGCGGGCTCAGGTCGCGGCAAGCCGATGAACAAGGAGCCCTCGCGCAAGGGTGGCCGGGCCAGCGCCGCACGCAGCCACGCCGATCGCTCGGCCGCGGCGAAGAAGGGCTGGGAAACCCGCCGCAAGCACGGACATGGATAAAGCGTCCCGCCGGGCTTGACCCGGACCGCCAGCGCTGGGCTGCACCTCTGTAAACCGAGTTGGGTGTCGACGAGGCCAGCGGTCCCCGGCCCAGGACGGCGTCAGCCCATCCAGTCGGCGACTTGCCCGGCGACGTCGTTCGCCGCCTTGTTGAGCGCGGGGGCCACGGCGTCCGCCTTAGGCGCCACGCCCTCGACCGTCGCCTCGAAGCGCCGCGAGACGACGTTGCCAGCCCCGTCGCTGCGCAGTGCGTCAAAGCGCACCACGACCGAACGGCTGCGCGCGTCATAGCCCATATCGAGCAGCCGCCCGCCCAGCGTGACCTTGCCGCTTTCGGAAACCTCGCCCCCTTCGACCACCAGTCGCTTGCCTCTGGCGCGGATCGTCTCGGCCAGCAGGCGGCGGAACAGCCGCGCCGGGCGCTCCACCCAGCTTACGTCCTTGAGATACGCGATCGTCGCGCCGTCCACCTGCACCGGCACGCGCTGCACGTCGAGCCGCCGGTCCGTCTCGGGATCGACCACGACCAGCGCGTCGCGCAGCGCCGCCCCGCCCAGGTCGCCCGCCGGCGCGGCGTGTTCCGGCGTCAGCCCGATGAGCTGCTTGGGCGCCTTGCCGCCAAGGCTGACGCAGCCGCCCAGCAGCAGCACCGCCGCGAGTGCGCCCGCATATCTGAAATATCCCGGCACGATCGCTCCCCCGCTCGTCGTCGAATGCTTCATGGCCAAACGCTTCATGGCTTGTAGTCCGGCAACTTGCTGCCGCCGACGAGAGCCCCGGCGCCACGCTCGTCGATCTTTTCGGTGACGTTGCGCAGGGCCCGCGTCGTCGCGCGCAAGTCGCGGATCGCGGCCTCGGCCTCGGGCAGCGTCGAGCCCGAAAGCTGGCGCATCGCCGGCCGCGCGTCGCCAAGCGCCGCGCCAAGCTGGTCCGCCGCCGCCTTGGCCGCCCGCAACGTCTGGCGCAGGTCGCTGGCCAGCGAGTTGCCGTTGTCGCCCAGCAAGGTCTCGGCCTGTCCCGCGACACCTTCAAAGCGCGCCAGCGTCGCGGTCGCCTGGCGCAGCGTGCCCTGAAGTTCGGCAAGCGTCGTCTTCACCTGCGGCGAGGCGTCGGCCAGTTCGCCGGTCAGCCGGTTGGTGTTGGCGAGGATGCCCTTGACCGACCTCTGGTTCTCGTCGGACAGCAGCGTGTTGAGCCGGTCGGTCAGCGTCGCCAGCCGCTCCAGCAGCAGCGGCGCGTTGCTGAGGATGGCGCCGAGGCCGCCCTGCTTGGTCGGGATCACCGGCACGCCCTCGGGGCCTGGCTCGATGATCAGCGGAGCGCCCTTGACCGCGCCTTCGAGCTGGATGTCTGCCGTGCCGGTGAAGCTGCCCTGGATGGTCGCGGTCGTGCCCACCACAATCGGCACGTCGCGCTTCACGGCGATGCGCACGCGCACGAAGCTGGGGTCCTTCTTCCACAGCTCGATCTCCTGGATCTTGCCGACCGGCACGCCCGCGTAGGAGACCTTGGAGCCCTGGGCCAGCCCATCGACCGACTGCTTGAAGAAGATGTCGTAGCGCTGCTGGTCGCCTTCCCCCCAGCGGGCGATCCAGACGACGAAGGCCGCGAGAAGCGCCAGCAGCGCCAGCGTGACCGCGCCGACCCAGACGTGATTGGCCCTGGTTTCCATCGCCCCCGCCTATGCCCCCTTTTCCGTCGGCCTGTCCACGTTGCCGGCCTGTGCCTGCCCGGCCCGGCCGCGAGCCTGACTATCTTGCGCGGCCCTGCCGCGCGCTTGACTATCTTGCGCGGCCCTGCCGCGCGGGCCGTTGAAATATTCCTGGATCCACGGATGATCGAGCGCAAGCAACTCGGGGATCGTGCCCACCGCGATCACCTGCTTCTCGGCGATCACCGCCACGCGATCGCAGATCTCGTAGAGCGTGTCGAGGTCATGGGTGATCAGGAACACCGTCAGGCCCAGCGTCTCCTGCAGTTCCTTGGTCAGCCGGTCGAACGCGGCGGCGCCGATCGGGTCGAGGCCGGCGGTCGGCTCGTCGAGGAACAGCAGCTCGGGATCGAGCGCCAGCGCCCGCGCAAGGCCGGCGCGCTTGCGCATGCCGCCCGAAAGCTCGGCCGGATACTTGCTCGCCGCCTCCTCGGGCAGGCCGGACAGCATGACCTTGAAGCGCGCGATCTCGTGGCGCAGCTCCGGGCATATCTCGGGATAGAATTCCTTGAGCGGCACCTCGACGTTCTCGGCCACGGTCAGCGTCGAGAACAGGGCGCCGCCCTGAAACAGCACGCCCCAGCGCGAGCGGATGTCGATGTTGGCGCCGGCCGTGGCATGGATGATCGAACGGCCCAGCACCTCGATCGTTCCGGTATCGGGGATCTGCAGCCCGATGATCGAGCGCATCAGCACCGACTTGCCGGTGCCCGAGCCGCCAACCACGCCCAGGATCTCCCCCCGGTTGACGGTGAGCGACAGGTTCTCGTGGATGACGTTGCTGCCGAAGCTGTTGCGCAGGCCTTCCACGACGATCGGATGGGCGCCGCGGAACACCGTCCCGACGTCGGCCAGGGCCGTTTCGGCAACCTCCTCGGCAATCTGGTCGCCCTCGGTCATCCCCACCCCACGTAGGTAAAGAACACCGCGAAGAAGGCGTCGAGCACGATTACCATGAAGATCGCCTGGACCACGGCCATGGTCGTCCTGAGACCGACCTCCTCGGCATTGGCCTTGACCTGCATGCCCTGGTAGCAGCCGGAAAGTGCGATGATCAGGCCGAAGAACGGCGCCTTGACGAGGCCGACCCAGACATCGTGCAACGGCACGACCTCCTGGATGCGCGTAAGGAAGGTGAAGAAGGGGATGTCGAGCGTGAAGTTCGCCAGGAAGGCGCCGCCGATGATCGCGACGATCGCCGCATAGAACCCCAGCAGGGGCATCATCAGCACCGCCGCCAGAGTGCGCGGGATGATCAGAGCCTCCATCGGGGAAACGCCGATGGTGCGCATCGCATCGATCTCTTCGGTCAGCTTCATCGTGCCGATCTGCGCCGCGAAGGCGGAGCCCGAGCGGCCGGCGACCATGATCGCGGTCATCAGCACACCCAGCTCGCGCATGGCGAGACGGCCGGTGAGATTGATCGTGTAGAACTCGGCGCCGAACTGCCTGAGCTGCACCGCGCCCTGCTGGGCGATGACGATGCCGACGAGGAAGCTCATCAACCCGATGATACCGAGCGCCGAGACGCCGACCAACTCCACCTGGCGCACCAGCGCCTTGCCGCGCAGCTTGCGCGGCTTGCGGATCGTATGCCAGCTTGAGATCACCAGCGCACCGAGGAAGGCGACGACGCCGACCGAACCCTTACCCCAGCCGACGACGAGATCGCCCACCGCCGCCGGCGTCCGCTCGATGAGGTCCGGCCGCGGCGGCGTGATATCGGCGGTGCCCCTGGACTGGCTGACCGCCGCGATCAGCCGCTCCGCGTCTTCGCTGGCGCCGGTGATTTCCGCGTCGTTGTCGCGCGCCACGCGCCAGACGGTCCAGGCGCCGACCGTGTCGATCTCGCTGACGCCGGACAGGTCGACGCGGGCGATGGTCTCGTGCAACTCGCGCAGCCTGCGATCGACGAGGCCGATCGAGGACACCGTCAACGGCCCCCGGAGCGCGATGGTGGTCGCCCCGCCCTCCTCCGCCTCGGTCGTGAAGTCGGCCCATTCGCGCATCAGGCGGCGTTCATGGGCGAAAACGGCAGCGGCGGCAAGTGCATGGCGGGCGGCGGGCGGTTGGCGCGCGAAACCTTGCGCGCCCCGCCCCCCGCTGGCAAAGGCGCGACCATGACCGGAACCCGACTGGACAAGACTTTCGACCCCGCCGCGATCGAGGCGAAGTGGTACGCGCACTGGGAGGAGAGCGGCCTGTTCCGCCCCGAGCGGCCGGACGCGGTGCCCTTCACCATCGTCAACCCGCCGCCCAACGTGACCGGCTCGCTGCACATCGGCCACGCGCTCGACAACACGCTGCAGGACGTCGTGGTCCGGTACGAAAGGTTGCGCGGCAAGGATGCGCTGTGGGTGGTCGGCACCGACCACGCCGGCATCGCCACGCAGATGGTGGTCGAGCGCCAGCTCGAGGCCAAGCAGGACAAGCGCACCAACTACACGCGCGAGGACTTCATCGCCAAGGTGTGGGAATGGAAGGCGGAAAGCGGCGGCACGATCACCCGCCAGCTTCGCCGCCTGGGCTGCTCGATGGACTGGAGCCGAGAGCAGTTCACCATGGACCCGCATTTCACCCGTGCGGTGGTGAAGGTCTTCGTCGATCTCTACAACCAGGGCCTGATCTACCGCGACAAGCGGCTGGTGAACTGGGACCCCAAGCTCAAGACCGCGATCTCCGACCTGGAGGTGGAGACGCGCGAGGTGCAGGGCCACTTCTGGCACTTCCGCTATCCGCTGGCCGACGGCGTGCTGCTGCCCGACGGGCGCGACCACATCGTCGTCGCCACCACCCGTCCCGAAACGATGCTGGCCGACATGGCCGTTGCCGTGAACGGCGAGGACGAGCGCTACAAGTCGGTGATCGGCAAGCACGTGCTGTTGCCGATCACCGGCCGGCGCGTGCCCATCGTCGCCGACGAACACGCCGATCCCGAGCTGGGCTCGGGCGCGGTGAAGATCACGCCGGGGCACGACTTCAACGACTTCGAGGTGGGCAAGCGCGCCGGCTTCAAGCCCGCCGAAATGCTCAACATGCTCGATGCCGAAGCGCGCGTGGTGCAGACGGCGGACGGGCTGATCCCCGACGAACTCGTCGGCCTCGACCGCTTCGAGGCGCGCAAGCGCGTCGTCGCGATGCTGGAGGCCGAGGGGCTGCTGGAACAGGTCGAGGACCGCGTGGTCGCGACGCCCTTCGGCGACCGCGGCGGCGTGGTGATCGAGCCCTGGCTGACCGACCAGTGGTACGTCGACGCCGAGAAGCTGGCGCAGCCCCCCATGCAGGCGGTGCGCGACGGGCGGATCGAGATCGTGCCCAAGTCCTGGGAAAAGACATTCTTCAACTGGATGGAGAACATCCAGCCGTGGTGCGTGTCGCGGCAGTTGTGGTGGGGGCACCGGATTCCGGCGTGGTATGGGCCCATCGCCAGCAAGCCCGCGCAAGATAAGATGCAGCTAAATTGGGATTTCGACGCCGAAATCCATATGCCCGGAACTTCGCAACCTTATTTTGTCGCAGAAACATTCGAGGAAGCGAGCCGCTTAGCGCTGGCATATTACCAAAAATTCGATCCTAGCCTCACAGAACAAAGCTTTCGCGACGTCAGCAGCGAAACGCATGCCATGGTGTGGGCATTCAATACCGGATCGGAAGATCGTTCAATCGGCCTGATGCGCGATTCCGACGTCCTCGACACCTGGTTCTCCTCAGCGCTCTGGCCCTTCGCGACGCTGGGTTGGCCCGACGAGACTCCCCCCTCCCCTTCAGGGGAGGGGCCGGGGGTGGGGTCCGTCCTTCCACGCAACGCCGAGATTAGGGCGAAACCCCACCCCAACCCCTCCCCTGAAGGGGAGGGGCTTGCCCACTCGTCTCTCCTCGCCCGCCACTACCCCAACGACCTGCTGATCTCCGGCTTCGACATCCTGTTCTTCTGGGACGCGCGCATGGCGATGCAGGGGATGCACTTCATGGGCGAGGTGCCATGGAAGCGGCTCTACCTGCACGGCCTCGTACGCGCCGCCGACGGCCAGAAAATGTCCAAGTCCAAGGGCAACGTCGTCGATCCGCTGGGTCTGATCGACAAGTACGGCGCCGACGCGCTGCGCTTCTTCATGGCCGCCATGGAAAGCCAGGGCCGCGACGTGAAGATGGACGAGAAGCGGGTCGAGGGATACCGCAACTTCGCCACTAAGCTGTGGAACGCCGCGCGCTTCTGCCAGGCGAATGGCATCGGCGCCTCACGCTCCGTGGCCGCCCCCGCCGCGACTTCGGCGGTCAATAAATGGATCGTCGGCGAAGTGGTGGAAACGCTGGCCGAGCTGGACAAGGCCATGGCCGACCTGCGCTTCGACGCGGCGGCGAACGCCATCTACCACTTCGTCTGGGACCAGTTCTGCGACTGGTACATCGAGCTGATCAAGGGATCGTTCGACGAGGAGACAAAGGCCGTCGCCGGCTGGGTGCTCGACCAGATCCTGGTCATGCTCCACCCGTTCATGCCCTTCGTCACCGAGGAACTGTGGAACGCGCTCGGCGCGCGGCCCTATGAACTGATCGTGGCGCAGTGGCCGGCCCCCGGCGTGGAGGTGAACCACGAAGCCAAGCGCGAAGTCGAATGGCTGATCGCGCTGATCGGCAACCTGCGCACGGCCAAGGCCGAGCTGGGCATCGCGCCGGGCGCACGGCTCGACGCCTACCTGCCCGACCCCAGCCCGGCGACGCGCGCGATCGTCGGCCGCAACGCCGCCGCTATCGACCGGCTGGCGCGGCTCGACGCCATCCGGTTCGAGGCGGCCCCGGCGGGCGCGGCGATGCAGATCGGCGCCGGCGACGCCAACGTGGTCATCCCGCTCGAAGGCGTGATCGACATCGCCGCCGAGAAGGCGCGGCTGGAAAAGGCGAAGGCCGCCTCCGAAAAGGAGCGCGATTCGCTCGCCAAGCGGCTGGAGAACCCCGCCTTCGTCGAAAAGGCCAAGCCCGAGGCGGTCGAGAAGGCCCGCGCCGACTTCGCCGCCCACGCCGCCGAAGCGGAACGCCTCGCGGCGGCGCTGGCGCGGCTGGGGTGATGTCGGTGCGTGGGCTTCGACAAGCTCAGCCTGAGCGGGTGCGGGGATTTGAACCACCAACAAATTCCGCTCGGCCTGAGCCTGTCGAAGGCCACGCGCACCCGTCCGCCCCATGCCGCTAGTCCTCGCCGCCACCACCCCCGGCGAACCGGAGATCTTCGCCTCGATCCAGGGCGAAGGCGCCTCGGCCGGGCGGCCCTGCACTTTCGTGCGGCTGTCGCGCTGCAATCTCGCCTGCGTCTGGTGCGACACCGCCTACACCTGGCGCTTCACCGGCGACAACCGGCCGCACCGCGACGACGCGCCCTATGACCGCGCCGCCAACCAGATGACGCTCGGCGAGGAGGAAACCGCCGCGCGCATCGCCGCGCTGGGGGGCAGCAGGCTCGTCGTCACCGGCGGCGAGCCGCTGCTGCAGGCCCCCGCCCTCGCCCGGATGATCGCGGCCCTGCCGGGCATGCGCATCGAGATCGAGACCAACGGCACCGTCGCGCCGCCCCCCGCGCTCGACGCGCTGGTCCAGCAATACAACGTCAGTCCGAAGCTGGCGCACAGCGGCAACGCCGCGGCCCTCGCGCTGCCGCCCGAACGACTCGCCCACTGGGCCACCGAGCCGCGCGCCTGGTTCAAATTCGTTATCGCCGAACCCGGCGACGTGGACGAGGTCCTAGCCATCGCCCGGGCCCATGCCATCGCGCCCGAACGCATCTTCCTCATGCCCGAGGGCCGCGACAGCGACACGGTGCGCGCCGGCGCCCGATGGCTCGCGGAAACCTGTTCGGAACACGGATTTAATCTGTCGGACCGCTTGCATATCCATCTCTTCGGCGACACCAGAGGCACGTGAGCAATGATAACCTGGCTGAGCATCAGGGGAGAGCGCCGGCGCAGCACGCCGACCTGACGCAGGGTCCGATCCTGCGCACCCTGCTCACGTTCTCGATCCCGACGCTGTTCTCCAACGTGCTGCAGACGCTCGGCGGGACGATCAACACCATCTGGGTGGGCCAGCTTCTGGGCGACAAGGCGCTCGCGGCGACCGCGAACGCCAACATCGTCATGTTCCTCGTCTTCTCCTTCGTCTTCGGCTTCGGCATGGCGGCGACGGTCAAGGTCGGCCAATATTTCGGCGCGCGCGATTACGACGCGGCGCGGCGGGTATTCGGCGCCGGGACAGGCTTCTGCATCTTCATCGCGGTGGCCGGCGGCGTGGCCGGCTATCTCCTGTCCGATCCGCTGCTGAGGCTGCTCTCGACGCCTGCCGCTATCCACGAGCCCGCGCGCGAATATCTCGACATCGTGTTCCTGACGATGCCGTTCGGCACGGTATCCATGATGGTGTCGATGAGCCTGCGCGGCGCCGGTGACGCCCGGACGCCGCTCTACGCGATGATTCTGGTGACCCTGCTGGGCACCGTGCTCAACCCGGTGCTCATCCTGGGCCTGGGCCCCGCACCCCGGCTGGGCATCGCCGGCTCGGCGCTGGCCAACGCGATCGCGATGCTGGCGGGCGCCGCGGCGATGATCGGCTGGCTCTACTGGCGCGACATCCCGATCCGGCTGAAAGGCGCGGAACTGGCCTACCTGTTCCCGCGCCGCAAGGAACTGTCCTACGTCGTCGCCAAGGGCGTGCCCATGGGCGGGCAAATGGCGATCACCTCGGCCGCCGGCGTGATCATGGTCGGGCTGGTCAACCGCGAAGGGCTGATGGCGACCGCGGCCTACGGCGCGCTCATGCAGATCTGGAGCTATATCCAGATGCCGGCCTTCGCGATCAGCACGGCGGTGAGCGCGATGGTCGCCCAGAACGTCGGCGCGGGGCGGCACGATCGGGTGAACCCGGTGACGATGGCCGGGGTCTACGCCAACATCCTGATGACCGGGGTGCTCACCTGCCTGCTGCTGCTGTTCGACGGGCCGCTGCTCACGCTGTTCCTGGGCACCGGCAGCGCCGCGATCCCCATCGCCGAGCATGTCCAGATCATCTGCACCTGGAGCTACGTTCTGGTCGGCGTCACGATGGTGCTGACCGGGACGATGCGATCCTACGGCGCGGTGATGCTGCCGCTGATCGTTATGGTGATCGCGATGTATCCGGCCCGGCTCGGCTTCTACTGGCTCGCCTACCCCCACATCGGCGGCGAGGCGGTGTGGTGGGCGTTCCCCGTCGGGTCGGTCGTATCGGTGGCGCTGATCTGGCTTGCCTACAAGCGCGGCGCCTGGCGAGGCCAGCCGCAACGCGTACCGGCGATGGCGGTGGCGGAATAGCGGAAGGCCGGCCCCTCCCGGAAGGAGGAAGGATCGGCTGTCAGTTCATCGCCCGCCGGCGCGCCAGCGCTGGACGGTGCGCTGGATCATGTCCTCGTCGCCGCCGCTGCCGCCGGCCCACAGCTCGGTGAACGACGGGTCCTCGGAGGCCGGACGCTTGAATTCCTCGAGGTTGTCGAACGAAACGCGGATGGGAATCGCCACGCCCTCGCCGCAAATGATGCATTCGCGGTTCCTGAGCGCCGGGATCGAATCGAGGAAGCCCCGCGC
Organism: Novosphingobium sp.; assembly: GCA_041677785.1. Lineage (GTDB taxonomy): Bacteria > Pseudomonadota > Alphaproteobacteria > Sphingomonadales > Sphingomonadaceae > Novosphingobium. Next base: position 22,622 of record JBAYPJ010000028.1, read on the forward strand.
GCCTTCAGGCATGGCCGCCTTGACGAAAGCCTGGTCGCGCTCGTTGTTGAGACGCATCGAGATGATCGTGCCGCACTGCGAGAGCACGCCTTCGGCAAGGTCCGATGGCCGCTGCGTCACGAGGCCGAGCGAGATGCCGTACTTGCGGCCTTCCTTGGCGATGCGCGACAGAATCCGGCCGACCGACGATCCATCGGCGTTCTTCTCGCTGGGTACGTACCGGTGCGCCTCTTCGCAGATCAGCAGCACCGGCCGCGTCTTCTCCTCGCGCCCCCAGACCGCGAAGTCGAACACCAGGCGGCTGAGCACGGCGACCACGGTGGAGGTGATTTCCGAAGGCACGCCCGAGACGTCGATGATCGAGATCGGCTTGCCGCGCGCGGGCAGGCGGAAGATCTTGGCGATGAACTCGGCCATCGTGTCGCCGACCAGCATGCCCGAGAACATGAACTGGTAGCGCGGATCGGATTTCAACTCGTCGAGCTTGGTCTTGACGCGCATGTAGGGCGCGCTCGTGCCGGCCTTGTCGAGCTTGCCCATCTCGTTCTGCAGGATGTTGGACAGGTCCGAAAGCAGGTAGGGGATCGGCGCATCGACCGTGATCTTGCCCATCTGCTCGGCCAGCCGGTTCTTCATCCGCGCCTGCAGCAGGCACTTGGCGAGGATGTCGGCATCCTCCTGCCGCTCGTTCCCCGACGAGGTGAGGAACATTTCGCAATGCTCCTCGAAGTTCATCAGCCAGTAGGGCATCTGCAGATTGCTGACGTCGAGGATGACGCCGTTGTTGCGGAACGCCGCCGAATATTCGCCATGCGGATCGACCAGGATGATGTGCCCCTCGGGGGCATGGTCGCAGATGCGGTGCAGGATCAGCGCGGCGCTTGTCGACTTGCCGGTGCCGGTCGAGCCGAGCAGCGCGAAGTGCTTGCCCAGCAGCGCGTCGATATAGAGCCCAGCGCGGATGTCCCGGGTGGGATAGACGTTGCCGATCTGGATGCTCGCCCGCCCGTCGCTGGCATAGATTTGCTTCAAGTCCTGGCTGGTCGCCGGATAGACCAGCGCGCCGGGGACGGGATAGCCGGTGACGCCGCGGCGGAAGGAATGAATGCGCCCGGTCAGGCGCTCTTCCTCGCCCTCACCCAGGAAATCGGCAGCGGAGAGGATGCCGTCGGTGGTGCGTTTGTCCTGCTTCTGGTCGCGCACGCTGGCAAGCAGCCAGGAATTGCCGACGCGGATCTTGACCTGGCTGCCGACCTGGCCCGCAAGCGCAATCGAAGGATCTCGGTCCTGCGCGCATTCGTTGAGCCGCTGCGCATCGAACACGATCTGGCTGCCGGCGCCGCTGACATCGAGCACGACGCCTATCGGCTGGACGGCATTGACCGCGGTGCCGGCGTCAGGGACGCCGCCCGGATCGAAGGAGGCTGCGACATCGCCTGGACTTGCCGGCTGGCCGTTGTCAAACCCGTTTATGTTCATGTCGGACATTCACTGGCTCCAGGATCGCCAGCACCCGGCCTACGTCCCCAGACCTTAATATCCGGCTAAAACCCGGTGTGCCGGCGGCGCCGACCGGCCGGCCTCAGACCAGCGCGAACAGGCGGCCGGCGATCCATCCCATCAGCACAGAGACACAAACCGCCATGAGGCCGTAGAAAAAGCCCTGTTCGTCGGCGAACCGGACGATCGCGCCCTCGAAACCGTGCTTGCGGACCTCGACCCGGCTCATCGCCGAACTTATCACGCGGCCCTTCCGGATGGCGAAGGTCTCGGCCGTATAAACCCCCGTGGGCACGCTCGAAGGCAGCGAGATTCGCGCCTGGTAGAGCACCTGCTCGCTGATCTTCACGCCCCTGTCCTGCTGCTGATAAAGCTGGCCGCGCCGGTTGAGATCGACGAGGCCCGCGGCGAACCGGGCCTGCTCCTCGGGGTCGATCGCGCCGATCGGCGAAAGCTGCAGCCAGGGCAACCCCAGTTCGTAGATCGCGGCCGTCTTGTCGTCGACGATCTCACGGATCGGCCGCGACGAGGCGACCGCGTAGAACAGCGGCGCCGAGCGGAAACCCGTGCTGTCGGCGTTGATCCACATCCCCGCGATCCGCCGCTTCTCGCGCACCCGGATCGACTCGGTCGGCCCCTTGAGCACCACTACGATGTCGTAGTCGCGGCCGGCGCGCGTGCCCTCGGGATTGAGGATCGCGCCGAACAGCAGAAGCTCCGTGCCGGTGAAACCCTGCCGCACTTCGACCTCGTGCTGCGAGACGTCGGGCACGAGGATCGGGTCGCGCGCGCCCGTCAGCAGCGGCAGGGCGGCGAGGGCTAACAGCCGCTTCACGTTCCGCCGGTTCATAGCGGGACCACCGTATAGATCTCGTCCGGCCGGTAAGTGAGGCCGGCGCCCATGCGCAGCGCGATCGCCAGCACCAGCACCGCCAGGCCGAGCCGCAGGTAGACCGGGCTCGCTTTCTGGGCGAATTGCGCGCCGATCTGCGCGCCCGTCACCGAGCCGAGCAGCAGCAGCGCCGCAAGGACGATGTCGACCGCCTTGGTCGTCAGCGCGTGCATCATCGTCGTCGCCATCGTCACGAACAGTATCTGGAACAGCGAGGTGCCGACGACGGCGCCCGCGCTCATGCCCAGGATATAGAGCATCGCCGGGACCAGGATGAAACCGCCGCCGATGCCCATCAGCATGGTGGCGATGCCGGTCAGTATACCCAGCAGCAGCGGCGCGAGCGGCGAGATATAGATGCCCGAGCGGTAGAAGCGCCAGCGCAGCGGCAGGCTGGCGATCAGCGGATGGTGGCGCCGCTTGCGCGCGGGGATCGGCACACCGCTGCGCTCCGCCCGGATCGACTGGATGCTTTCGCGCGCCATGACGATGCCGATCCAGCCGAGCATCACGACGTAGAGGATGTTGATCACGGTATCGATCTGCCCGAGCCGTTCGAGCAGGCGGAACAGCAGCGCGCCGAGACCGGTGCCGAGTATGCCCCCGACGACCAGCACCGTGCCCATCTGCACGTCCACGCCGCCGCGCCGCGAATGGGCGAAGACGCCCGAAACGCTGGCGCCGGTCACCTGGCTGGCGGCAGATGCCGCCGCCACCGTCGGCGGCACGCCGTAGAAGATCAGCAGCGGTGTCGTCAGAAATCCGCCGCCGACGCCGAACACGCCCGACAGCACGCCGGTTAGCACCCCCAACCCGACGATGATCAGGCCGTTGACCGAAAGGTTCGCGATCGGAAGATAGACGTCCATCTCTGGGCAGTCCTGCTAACCCACCCCCGGGACCGAGGGAAGGCGGCAGATCAGAAACCTGCGGACAGCGTCAGCGCCGGGCCGGAGGACGGCGCCGCGTTGCCAGCCACGCGGAAGCGCCAATCGAAGCCGAGCCGCGCCCCGCCGCTGCCCTCAACCGGCATGCCGATCGTCGCGGTCGGTCCGACATCGAGCCGCGCGGCGTGCTTCTGCGCCCCGCCCCATACGCCGCCGCCGGCACGCAGTTCGCCACGACCGACCCGCAGCACGCGGCGGTCGAGCCGCACCTGGCCGTCGAGGAAAGCCGTGGCGTAGCCGCCGCCGACATAGCCGGCCTGGCCGTAAACCTCGACGCGCGCGGCCAGCGGCAGCGGGAGTGGCGGCAACTCGGTATAGACGAACGCCGCGGGCCGCAGGTGCGTGCCGGCCCGCTGGCCGATGATCCGCGCTTCGGCGGCAATCACGAGCGGCACCCCCGCGAGCGGCCGCGCCGACAGGCCCAACGCCGCCTCGCGTTCGCGCGGGCCGCCGAGCGCCGCGCTGCCGCGCAGATGGAGCGCCGGCCGGTGCGCGCTATCCGTCGCCAAGCGATAGCGCACCACCGCGCCCGCCTGGCTCGCGCCATATGTCGCAGGCGCCAGCCCGCCCGCCGCAGAGACCGCGCCGCCGCGCCGCAGCAGCAGCCACCCTTCGGCCGACCAGCGCGGATCGCGATCGGGCGCCGGCGCCGTCAGTAATGGCGGCGGGTTTGCCTCCGACGCCTCTCCGGGTCTCGGCGAGACCGCCTCAGACGGGCGGGCGGGCACCGGCTCGGATACCCACGGCGCAGTCTCGGCAAGGAGACGCAGCGGCAGCGGCGCCGGCCGCGGCAAGAAGCTCGGCCCCGCAGTCGACGGCAGCATTTGCGGTTCGGCCATGGTGAAGGCATGCGCCGGTTCGGCCGCCAGCCGAGGAAACGGTGCAGATGGCTCCGGCGTCACCGCCGGCCGACCTGCCTGCGTGAACGTCCCGGCGTCGGACCGCCCGGGTTCCCAGGCTGTCATCCGCATCGTCACCCAGCCGCCCATGACCAGCACCGCCGCAATCAGCGGCCGACCGCGCAGAGAGACCGCGCGGCTCAGAGCGGCAGCGCTTTCGGCATCGCGGCGGCGGGATGCGCACCGTGCTGGGTCTTGTCCCAGGCCACCTGCCCTCCGCGCAGCGTGCGCACATAGGCGATCAGCGCGCGCCGGCCGGCAAGGATAGCGACGACGTTCGCGACCGGGATGCGCAGCAGCGCGCGCAATCCTTCGAGCGGGCCATACTCGCGCGCGGTGAAACCGAAGCGCCAGGCCGCGCGCCAGACCAGTGCCGCCGAGGTGAGCGCGAGCATCGTCGCCGGCAGGGGCCTGACCGCCGCTCCGGCCTGCCAGCCCGCCAGCCCCGCCACGCCCAGAACCAATTCGATCGCCACCAGCAGATAGGCGGCGCCGAGCACCGCCGCCGTCATCGGCCCGTGCCGGTCGCGCAGCGCCATCCACACGTCGAGCGGGCGCCCGCTCCAGCCCAGCCGGTCCCAGCCCTGCAGGGCAATGCCGTGGATCCAGCGCGCCTTCTGCCGCACGGCGCATTCCAGTTCGTCCGGAAAGTAGGCACGCGTCGCGACGAGATCGCCCTTGCCATCGCGCAGACGCAGGAAGCGGCCGGTGCCGCCGTTGCGGTGGACGAGAACGCCCAATTCGTAATCCTCGGTCAGGCACTCGGCGGCGAACGGCCCGGAGCCGCCTTCGGCTTCGCGCAGGCTGGCGAGCCGGGCCAGCATCGCTCGCGAAAAGCCGCAACCAACCCCCGCGGCGGGGATCGCGGCGCCCAGCGCATCGCGCACGACCAAGGTCTTGGCATGAGCCTCGGCGAATTCGTCGCTATAATGGCCCGCGATCCAGGGCGAACCGGGCTGCGGTTCCGGCCGCACCGGAAGCTGGACGAAATCGACCTCCGCAAGCGCCCGGTCGATCACCGCCAGCGCGGCGGGATGCACCATATCCTCCGCGTCGTGCAGGACGACGCCTGTGAACGGCTCGCCGCTGCGCGCCTCGTCGCTGCAAAGCGCGGCATAGAGGCGGTTGAGGCAGTCCGCCTTGGTCGTCGGTCCGGCCCGGTCGTTCATCACCAGGCGGACACGGGGATCGCCGCCCGCCCCCGCCTTCGCCGCGGCGACCGTCAGCGGATCGTTGCGATAGCAGCCGACATAGAGCGTCAGCCCCTGCTGTGGCCAGGCCCGCAGCGTATGCGCGATCATCTCGCCGATCACCCGGTCCTCGTGCCAGGCCGGCACCAGCACCGCGACGCGCCCCGAAAGGCCCGCCGTATCGAGCCCATCGGGCAGATGGCCGTCACCAACCCGTTGGGTGAGCCGCAGCCAGGCCCAGATGCCGTCGACCGCAAGTTCGTCGAACGCGCTGACGATGAACCAGAACGAAGCGAACAGCAGCAACTCGTGCTCGGCCAGCCGCAGCCAGCCGAGCGCTAGCGTCCAGTGGAACGCACCCCCTGCATCCATGTGCCGGATTCCCCCCGGAATCTGCCCCATCGGCAGCGTACGGCGGTTGCAGGCAAGTTGCAACGGTATGGTGTCATGCTGGCAGCGGTCCGCCGTCAGCTTGCGCGGATCACCACTCGTCGATGTTGGGCAGGCTCGCCCAGGGCTCCTGCGCGGACAACGCCTCGCCCTGCTGGAGCAGCTCGATAGAGATCCCATCGGGCGTCCGGATAAAGGCCATGCGGCCGTCGCGCGGCGGGCGGTTGATCGTCACGCCGGCATCTGTCAGTCGCCGGCACGTGGCATAGATATCCTCCACCTCGTAGGCGAGATGGCCGAAATTGCGGCCACCGCCATAGGCCTCGGCATCCCAGTTGTGCGTCAGTTCCACTTCCGCGACGCCCTCCTGCCCGGGCGCGGCGAGGAAGATCAGGGTAAAGCGCCCCTGAGGATTGTCATAACGCCGCACCTCGCGCACGCCGAACAGCTCGAAGAAAGCGATCGTGGCGGCGGGATCGCTCACGCGGATCATCGTGTGGAGATATCTGGTCACAACTCATCCTTCGGTTCACCGCATAGGCGGCACGGTTCATAACGCAGAAAGCCCGCCTCGCGCATTGTTCCCCCGGCAACAGGGAGGTCCGTGATGCCCGACTCTAGTCCCGAAGACCCCGCGCCCGCTACCCCATTCCTGCGCGACCGCGCGACGCGCCGCTGGCTCGCCAGCGCCGGCGTGCTCGCGGTGGGGATGATCGCCGGCGGCTACCTGCTGGGCAACGGCCTCGTCCGCGCCAAGGACGCAGATCGCTCGGTAACGGTGCGCGGCCTTGCCGAGCGCGACGTCACCGCCGACCTCGCCATCTGGACGATCACCTATTCGGCGCAGGCGCCGGACCTCACCACCGCGCAGGCGAGCGCGGATCGCGATTCGACCGCGATCCGCGACTACTTCCGCGAACTGGGCTTCCCCGCAGACGCGCTGCAACCGGCCGGCGTCAACGTCTCGCAGTTTTCGGAGAACGGCGTCGCCAAGTTCACCGTCCGCCAGCGCATGACCCTGCGCAGCACCGACATCGCCCGCGCACAGGAGGCGGTGCGCCGCCAGTTCGAACTGGTGCGGCGCGGCGTCGTGCTCGACGAGGGCTCCGGCATGGCCTACACCTTCACCCGGCTCAACGACATCAAGCCGAAGATGGTCGCGGAGGCCACCAAGGATGCGCGCGCCGCCGCCGAGCAGTTTGCCAAGGACAGCGGCACCACGGTGGGGACGATCAAGAGCGCGACCCAAGGCTACTTCGAGATCAACGCGCGCGATGGCGATTCTGGCGGCTGGGGCGTGTCGGACACGCCCTACAAGAAGGTCCGCGTCGTCACGACGGTCAACTTCTACCTGCGCTGACGCGGCCGCTCAGAAGCTGAGCCTGAGCGTCCCCACCAGGGCGTCGTTCGAGTAGCCGTCGATTCTCCTTCCCTCGACACCGACGTAATGGCCGCTGACCGACAGGTTCCGGCCGACAACGACGGTCGCCCCGAGGTTCCAATCGAAGCCGCCGTCATAGCGCGCGGTCTGCCCCGTGGCGAACCGGGGGGAAAGCGCGCCGTCGGTGTAACCGAGGCGGGCCGAGAGCGAGACCGGCGTGCCGGGGATGCCGGTGGCCAGTTCGCCGTAGAGGTAGAGGCTGTCATCCTTGGGACCGCCATTGAAGTTGAGTGCCTCCTGCTTCCAGGCATAATTCAGGCCGACCTTGCCGGTGACCGGCCCCAATGTCGTCGAGACCGAGGCATAGGGCTCGAAGAACTCGGCCTTGCCGGCACGCCCGCTCGGATAAGCATAGTAGAGCAGGCCGACGTCGGCGGTCAGCCCGCCGCCGATGGGCCCGCTCCAGCCGCCGAACAGGTCAAGCTCCTGGCTGCCGTAAACCGATTCCGCGAGAGGGCCGGCGACTTCGAAATCCAGGGTCGAAGACCAGGCGCCGGCATAGAAGCCGCGGGCATGGCTGACGGTAACGCCCCCCTGGATCGCCAGATCGCCGCTCGACCGCGAGAGGCCGCGGAAGCGGTAGTCGCTCACCAGCGCGACGCTGCCGCTCACGGTGAAGGCACCGGGCGGATCGGTCTCGTCGGCACATGCGGGCGTGCTCGCCAGGGCGGCAATGGTCAGGGCGGCGGTGATCAAGCCGCGGATGGACGTCAGCATACCGGATACCTCAAGTTTTCCCCGCTCGCCCGATTAGCCGGGCCGAAGCGCCTCTGGCGCGGACGGTGCTGCCGGGTGGTGCCTGCTTGCACAAGGCCAATCCGGCCAGTCCATCGTGCCGGCCGGCAGAATGTGCCCCTCGCGCAACAGTGCCCGAACCGTCGCGCTTGTCGCACAGGTCGGGCAAATCTATATCGACGGCAAGCACCAACCCATGTTCAAGTCGATCCGCCAGCTTTGGGCGCCCAAGGAAGAGCGCCCACCCGCCGCCATCCCCGCAGGTGAGCGCGTCTATGCCATCGGCGACATCCATGGCCGTCTCGACCTGCTCGCCGCGCTAATCAAGGCGATCGAGGACGACAACCACGATCGCGGCGACGCCCGCACGACCATCATCCTTCTGGGCGACCTGGTCGATCGCGGCCCTCACAGCGCCGCCGTGCTGCAGGCCGTGCGCATCTGGCAGGAACGGCGCGACATCCGGCTGATCTGCGGCAACCACGAGGAGATGTTCCTGCGCAGCTTCGAGGATCTGAACGTCTTCCGCAGCTTCCTGCTGTTCGGCGGGCTGGAGACGGTGCTTTCCTACCAGGTCGACCATCGCGCGTTCGAACTGGCCGACCTTCAGGAAGCGCAGGCGATGATGGCCGCCGCCGTCCCGTGCGAGGACATCGAGTTCATCCGGGGTTTCGAGGACTATGTCGTCATCGGCGACTACCTTTTCGTTCACGCCGGCATCCGGCCGGGCAAGCCGCTGGAAGAGCAGAGCGTGGAAGTCATGCGCTGGATCCGCGAACCGTTCCTCAGCCATGCCGGCTATCACGAGCACGTCGTGGTCCACGGCCACACCATCGCCGAGGCGCCGGAGATCGGTCACAACCGCATCGGCATCGACACCGGCGCCTACATGACCGGGCGACTGACCGCGCTGGGCCTCGAAGGCGAACAGCGCTGGCTGATCGAGACCGACCAGCAGATCCAGGCGATCACGGCGACGACGCGCGAGGTTTGAGCCAGCGGCATTCCGTCCAACTCGAAATCACTCTGGCATCCATGAAACGATATGCCGGGGAGCCTGTAAGCCGGGTTCTGTGACGCCGCCCGTATCCCTTGCGGGACGCGGCGAGCGCCGGCAGCCATTCCTCTCGGCGACGCGTCGCCGCGCCGCTCCAGCGACCAACCCGGGCGATCAGGGTCCGAAACCGACCCGCCTGCCTTGTCCTTGCGGACGCGGACAGGCCCGCCGCCCCTATTCGGTCTTGCTCCGGGTGGGGTTTGCCGTGCCGCTGCCGTTGCCGGAAGCGCGGTGCGCTCTTGCCGCACCCTTTCACCCTTGCTGCCCGCCGCCCCTCGACAAGCTCGGGACGAGCGGGTTAGCGGTCTGCTCTCTGTGGCACTTTCCCTGGGATTTCTCCCGGCGGGCGTTACCCGCCACCCTCGTTTCGCGGAGCCCGGACTTTCCTCGACCTTCGACCCGCTCATCCCGAGCTTGTCGAAGGGCGCGGCTGCCCGGCTCCCCGGCGGCACCTATCTAGCGTGCCTGGCGTCGTGTTCCAAGAGCAGTTCGAACAGGATGCCACCAAGTTCACCGTCGATCTCACCCGCGATCCGATTCGGCCGCCAGCGCCGCTCGAACGCGCGCACCGCCGCGCGGCCGTCGGCGATATCGTAGCCGAAGCGTTCGAGCGCGAGGTAAAAGGCGCCGGGATTGTCATAGAGCAGGTTCATCCTGGCCCTGGGCCGCGGCAGCGCCAACCGCAGCCTGGCCAGCCGCTCCCAGTCGAACAATTCTCCCGGGTCCTGCTTGCGCGCGGGCGCGATGTCCGAATGGCCCACGACATCGGCGCGCGCGATGCCGTGGCGGCCGACGATATCCGCCAGCAGCGGCAACAGCGCCTCCATCTGCGCCTCGGGGAAGGCGCGGTAGCCGAATTCGTGCCCCGGATTGACCAGTTCGATGCCGATACTGGCCGAATTCACGTCGGTGACGCCGCGCCAATAGGATCGGCCCGCATGCCAAGCGCGCTTGTCCTCGGCCACGAGGGCGGTGACGGCGCCGTCCTCGTCGATGCAGTAGTGCGCGGAAACCTTGGCTTCGGGATCGCAGAGACGATCGAGCGCCTCCCGTGCGGTCTGCATGCCGGTATAATGCAGCACGACCATCGAAACCGGCAACGTCCGTTCGTCCCAATTGGGCGACGGTTGCTCGCGATGGATGAGCCAGCGGTTGCCCATGGGGGCGGTCAGGCCACCGGCAATACCGCGCCCATTACCAGCGCGTCGTCGGTCAGCGCCCATTGCAGGCCGCCGCCCAGGCTCTCGGCCAGCGCGTGCAGCATCGCCGCGGGCGCGGTGCGGCTGGAAATCTCGGCCAGCGTGCCATCGAGCGCGCGGCCGATATCCTGATCGAAGGCGATACGCGGGCCGCTGGCGCGCACCACGATCTCGCTCGCCCCGCCGCCCGCCGCCTCGGCATGCAGTTCCGCGCCGATATCCAGCGTGCCGCCGCGAACCAGCGCTTCGATCGCGATCAGCGCCAGGTTGAGCAGCGTCTTCACCGCCGGCTTGGGCAGCGAATCGCTCGCCAGCGCCCAGTTGACCTCGATCCGGCCGTTGTTGCCGATCAGCGCGTCGATCAGCGTGCGCGCCTCGGCAACCGGCACCATCTCGCCGAATCCGCCCGCCGCACCGAAAGCGAGGCGGAAGAACTTGAGCTTGTCGGCCGAGATCCGCGCGCTCTGCTCCAGCAGTTCGAAGCAGCGCTGGCGCATCTCGGGATCGCGCTCATCGGCCAGCAGTTCGAGCCCGTTGGTCAGCGCCCCGACCGGGCTCAGCAGGTCATGGCAGAGCCGCGAGCAGAGCAGGCTGGCAAGTTCGAGCGAATTCGTGGTCATCGTGGGTTGGCGCTCCTGTTATCTCCCCCTTAACCATCAACTACGCGATGGGAAAGCGGCTCGAAGCCCTCTGCCCCATCGCGCCAGAACGTCACCTGACCAGCGGCGACGATCGCCCAGACCCGCCCGTCGGCGCTGGCATGCTCGCAATCGATCGCCGAGGGACGCGGATGGCCGGCGGGGTGCGAATGATAGTAGCCCAGCAGCTCGGGCCCGCCGGCACGCGCCTGGCGGTGCGCGGCGAACAGCGCGGCCGGATCGATCTCGAAGCGCAGCAGCGGCTCGGGCGAGATGTTCGCCGCCGGCCGCGCCTCGTCGATCCGGCCCGCCCGGCCGAGCAGAAGCCCGCAGCATTCGGCCGGCGCGGCGTGCGCGGCGCGCGCCAGCAAGGTCGCGACAATCTCTCTTGTTACGATGATTTCCATCCCCATCTTCTAATCGTGGTCATGGGGGAAAGCATCATCGAAGGCGTGATCCCCGCCGACGGGCTGCGCCTCGACAAGGCGCTGGCGGAGGCGAGCGGGCTCTCGCGTGAGCGCGTCAAGGCACTGCTGGGCGAAGGGCGCGTGACGCTTGCGGACAACCCCGCCGGCCAGGCCTCGCTCAAGCCCGCGAAAGGCACGCCGTTCCGCATCAGCGTGCCCGCGGCGGCGCCGGCAGAAGCGGAGGCGCAGGACATCCCGCTTTGCGTGGTGTTCGAGGACGCGCACCTGATCATCGTCGACAAGCCCGCCGGACTGGTCGTCCACCCCGCCGCCGGCAATCTCGACGGCACGCTGGTCAATGCCCTGCTGCACCATTGCCGGGGGCAGCTATCGGGCATCGGCGGTGTCGCGCGGCCGGGAATCGTCCACCGCATCGACAAGGACACCTCCGGCCTGCTGGTTGTCGCCAAGACCGATGCCGCGCACGAAGGGCTGGCCAGGCAGTTCGCCGACCATTCGATCGCGCGCGCCTATCGCGCCGTAGTCGCCGGCCGGCCGGTGCCGCCAGCCGGAACGGTGCGCGGCGCTATCGCCCGCTCGACGGCGAACCGCAAGAAGATGGCGCTGGTGCCGAGCGAGGCCGAGGGCCGTCGCGGCAAGCATGCCGTAACGCATTACCGGACGCTGGAGCCGCTGAACGGGGCCGCCCTGCTCGAATGCCGGCTGGAGACGGGCCGCACCCACCAGGTGCGCGTTCATATGTCGTCAATCGGTCATGCGCTATTGGGAGATCCTGTTTATGGACGCACGCCTCCACGGCTTCGACCGATCCTTTCCGCCCTTGGCTTCCATCGCCAGGCGCTTCACGCGGCCGAACTTGGTTTCGTCCATCCGATCTCCGGAAAAACCTTGCAGTTCGTCAAGGAAATGCCGGCAGACATGATCACTCTGATCGGAGAATTGCGGAACTAAAATCCGAACTTTTGTGTTATAAGCCAAATGCAAGTGACGGCGACAGCGGACGCCGATCAAGGGTTCGCAACCGACCGTCGACATTCAGAACGGGGTAATTCGAATCGTGAGCAATAAGGAACGCAACCTTCCGGCAGTGCCGACACTGGGCGGAGAGCAGAGCCTCAACCGCTATCTGGCGGAAATCAAGAAGTTCCCTGTGCTTGCACCCGAGCAGGAATACATGCTCGCCAAGCGGTACTCGGAACACGGCGACCCGGACGCGGCCGCGCAACTGGTGACAAGCCATCTGCGGCTCGTGGCGAAGATCGCCATGGGCTACCGCGGCTATGGCCTGCCGGTGTCCGAGCTGATCTCCGAAGGCAACATCGGCCTGATGCAGGGCGTCAAGAAGTTCGAGCCCGAACGCGGCTTCCGCCTGGCGACCTACGCCATGTGGTGGATCAAGGCTTCGATCCAGGAGTTCATCCTGCGGAGCTGGAGCCTCGTCAAGATGGGCACCACCGCGGCGCAGAAGAAGCTGTTCTTCAACCTGCGGCGGCTGAAGAAGAACCTCGACGCCTACGAGGATGCCGACCTGCATCCCGACGACGTCAAGAAGATCGCCACCCACCTCGGCGTTGCCGAGCACGAAGTGGTCAACATGAACCGGCGGATGATGCTGGGCGGCGACGCATCGCTCAACGTCTCGTTCCACGAGGACGGCGAAGGCCAGTGGCAGGACATGCTGGCCGACGATCGGCCGCTGCAGGACGAAGTGGTCGCCGATGTCGAAGAAGCAACGGTGCGGCACGCGATGCTGGTCGAGGCCATGGACAGCCTCAACGACCGTGAGCGCCAGATCCTCACTGAACGGCGGCTGATCGAGGACCCCAAGACGCTTGAGGAACTGAGCCAAGTCTACCACGTCAGCCGCGAGCGCGTCCGCCAGATCGAGGTCCGCGCCTTCGAGAAGCTGCAGAAGGCGATGCAGCGCATCGCGACCGAGCGGCGGCTGATGCCGGCGCTGTAAGCCCGCGACGGCCGAATCGAACAAGGCCCCTGCCCTCCCGAGGGCGGGGGCTTTTCCTTTTCCGCTCCGTCTTCCGTTCCTGTTACAGCGCCGGCCCCGGCAGCAGCGCGAAGCGGTGCGCGCCGAAGCTGGTGAACCGGCGGCGAACGAATCGCCAGCCGGCGGCTGTGCGGACGAGTTCGTCGTCGTAACGGCCCTGCACCTCGAGCGCCTCGTCACGATCGGCGAACTTGCCGCATTCGCGGATCGTCGTGCGCGCGCTTGCCCGGTCGCCGTCGACCTCGATCACCGATGCCGAGGCAAACTGCGTGAAATAGGCCATCTGCGCCAGGAATCCGGCCATCGCCGCCTGAATGACGTCATGGCCCGTAAACACCCGGCCCTGCACTTCCCAGACGCCGTCCTCGGCGAACGTCGCCAGCACCTGCGTCCAGTCCTGCCGGTTGCAGCCGTCGGTATAGCGGTTGATGATCCGCTGGATCGCCACGTCGTCGATCATCCTCTCTCCCCTTCCTGGCAGACCTGCGGCCGCCGGATTGCCAGCGCGCCGTGGGGGGCGCCAGCGAAAAACCGTTCAGCGGCCCGTGATCAGTTCCGCGCTGGCCGCCATCCGGGCGGCGGCCTCCTCCTCGGCCAGAACCACCTCGTCGGCCCCCCAGCGCCGCAAGTCCTCGGCCTCCTCGCGCGAGTGCGCCCGGGCGACGATGTGCAGGCGCGGGTGCAAATCGCGCGCGCGCCGCACGATCACGCCCGCCTCCACGCCTTCCGGAATGGCGATGAGCAGGGTCGACGCCGCCTCGATCCCCGCCTGGTCCAGCACGCCGGGCACGGTCGCGTCGCCGGACACCACGGCCAGCTCCGCGTCGCGGGCGATCTCGGCCATGTCGCTCTGATCCTCGATCACGGTCAGCAGGTGCCGGCTTCCCCGTAACCGGCGGGCAATCGCCTGCCCGACCTGACCGTAGCCCACGAGCACGGTTCGCGACGGCCCGACGGTTTCGGCGGGTGTCGCGGCCGGCTCCGAGCGGCGGCGCG
>JBAYPJ010000029.1:0-36218 GCA_041677785.1 Novosphingobium sp.
CCCAGCCGGCCAGGTAGTCGATGCCCCAGGCGCCCATCGACGCGCCGTAGCCGTAGCCGCGCGGCATGCCGATCCGGCGCGCCCAGCCCGGGAACAGGTGCCCGCGCGACGGACCGTAATAGGCGCCGTCGGTCTGGAACGGATCGAGCTTCATCATGTCGGGATCGTTTTCCCAGATCCCCATGGTCTCGTCGAAGCCGACGCCGGCCAGGTCCTGCTTGCGCAGGTTCATCGTGCCCCAGTTGTTGACGATGTAGGCACGCCATTCGGTGGCGAAGCTGGCGATCGAGTGCGGACCGAACACGCGTTCGGGCAGGTTGTCGCCCACCTGCACGTCGTCCCACCAGCGCTCCTTGTGGCCGAGGTCGTGCATCATCTGCACCCAGGCGAAGCGGCGCTTGATCAGTTCCGCTTCTTCCGCGTCGGTCCAGGTCACTTCCTCGAAATCGTCGGTGTTGACCGTCTCGCTGCCCGCTGCCTTGTTGTAGCGGATCGAGGTGGAGCGCTGCTTGAGGATCAGTTCGCCGTTCTGGTTGGTGAAGTTGTTGTCGCCGCGCTGGAAGCAGGTCGGGCCGGCGAACTTGGTTTCCTTGACCACATAGTCGAACGGTATGCGCTCGTTCGCGATCAGATCGCCCGGCTGGACGCGCACGCCGGTGAACCAGTGCTCGTCGCCGCCGAACAGCAGGTGCGAATCGGGGATGTTGCCGACGCAGGCCGGCGCGGCGCCGTGGCCGTCGTCTGTGGCGATGCAGAAGCTCTGCGGCGCGATGATCCTGCCCCAGCGGCTCGCGGCGGCATAGTCGGGATCGTAGTGCAGCAGGTTCGCATAGTGCATGGCATGCACCCAGCGGCGGATGTCGTTGGTGGCGATCGGCTCGCGCAGGCTGGAGGACGCGACCGGCTTGCCGAGGTACTGGTCGATGTCCGAAGTATCGAGGGTTTTTGCAGTCATGGTCAGCTACTCTCCCGTTCAGCCGGGCCCGGAGCGGGCAAGCGATTCCCGCCGGGGCAATTGGAGCAACGCCATTGAGCAGTTGTTCAGCAAAGGCAATGGCCGAACTGACGCTCGACAGCAAAAGCGCAGCCGACTATGGCGCGTTTAATCGCTCGATTAAACGGAACGCCCGATGCCCCTGACCACGCCTTTCCGCCCCCTGCGCCTGCCCGTGATCGCCTCGCCGATGTTCATCGTCTCGGGGCCGGAACTGGTGATCGCGCAGTGCAAGGCGGGCATCGTCGGCAGCTTCCCCGCGCTCAACGCCAGGCCGGCGGCACAGCTTGACGAATGGCTGGGCCGGATCACGGCCGAGCTGGCCGGCGTTGCGGGCGCGGCGCCCTTCGCGGTCAACCTGATCGTGCACAAGACCAACAACCGGCTGGACGAGGACCTGGCGACCTGCGCGAAATGGAAGGTGCCCCTCGTCATCACCTCGCTGGGCGCGCGCGAGGACGTCAACGCCGCGGTCCACGGCTGGGGCGGCACGGTGCTGCACGACGTGATCGACGACGCTTTCGCCCGCAAGGCGATCCAGAAGGGCGCCGACGGGCTGATCGCGGTCGCCGCCGGCGCCGGCGGCCATGCCGGCGCGCAATCGCCGTTCGCGCTGGTGCAGGAAATCCGCGAATGGTTCGCCGGCCCGCTCGTCCTGTCGGGCGCGATCGCCTGCGGGCGCTCGATCCTCGCGGCGCAGGCGATGGGCGCGGACCTTGCCTATATCGGCAGCCCGTGGATCGCCACGCCCGAGGCTAACGCGCCCGAGGCCTACAAGCAGGCGATCGTCGCCGGCCATGCCGCGGACATCATCTACAGCAACCTGTTCACCGGCGTGCACGGCAACTACCTGCGCGCCTCGATCCTCGCCGCCGGGCTCGATCCCGACAACCTGCCCGAAAGCGATCCCAGCAAGATGGACTTCGGCTCGGGCGGCAACACCGCGGCCAGGGCCTGGAAGGACATCTGGGGCTCGGGCCAGGGCATCGGCGCGGTGAAGGCGGTCGAAAGCGTTGCCGCGCGTGTCGACCGGCTGGCTGGCGAGTATGACGCCGCCCGGCGCGAACTGACCGAAAAGCTGGACGCGTGATCGGGGTCGGCTACGCCGGCCGCGTCACCGTGACGCGGCGGCCGTCGGGCGACGGCTCCAGAATCAGCGCCTCGCCCGTCGGCCCGGTGACGCCCTCGCGCCGCTCCAGCGGGCCGCGACGTACCAAATAGTCGATGATCCGGGCAGCGAGTTGGGTTGTTTCCGACCCGGGCTCTTCCCCCCGCCGGGGCACGCGAAGCTCCTGCCCGGTGAAGAAGGCCAGCCCCGAGCTTTCGAGCGCCCCGTCCTTGCGCCGGCGCACCCCCGTCAGCCCCAGCGCGGGGAATACGCCGCCCGCCAGCCAGTTCGAGACCACGCGGCCGAAATACCGGGGCGCCATCCAGCTACAGGCCGGATTCCAGCAAACGGCGGTAACCGGCAGATCCCGCGCCAGCCGGGCGGCAAGCCCGATCAGCATACGCGCCATGGGCAGGAGCGCCCCGCCGCCGGCAAGGTGCGCGCCCGGCGCGAGCGACACCGCCTCGAACCCGAACCTGCCGATGTCGCGCGGCAGATCGAAGACAAGGCGCGGCACCGGGGTAGGCGCGGCGCGGGCCGGCGCCAGTCCGCTCAGTTCGTAGGCGCCGTCGCCGGACGACAATTCCAGCCAGCCCTGCGCGTCTGCCGGACGGTGGCTGATCCGCATCGCCGGCCCTGCCGGCACAGGCTCCTCCCGTACAGGCTCGGGCGGCACGGGCCCGCACGCCACAGACGCCGCCAGCCGATCGACATCGCTGGCGCTCGGACGGCCGCCGGCTGCGAACAGCAGCGATACCGCGGCCTTGCCCTGCAACGGTTCCACGTCACCCCCCGGTATCATGCGCCGACCAGGCATCCTGGGGCCGGCCGCGCTATTGCCACCCGGTTCCGGCGGACGTCGAGCCCGGTTCGGCACAGATGGTTCCACATCGGATGTAACACCTCAGAAAATGCCCATGCGCAGACCCTCGGCCAGCGCCGCGCCCAGCGCACGGCAGCGGTCGAGTTCGGCCGGCAGGACGGTCTTGGGCGCGAGGATGGCCTCCGGCGTCTGCGCACCGAGATTGACGATCAGCGGATCGGCCACGCGGCGCAGCCGCCAGCCGGTGACCATCCGGTCGATCTGCGCCTGTGCCCCCTGCCCCGCCGAGCCGGCGGCGATCGCCGTGGCATAAGGCCGACCCTCCACGCGCCCCAGCAGCGGATAATAGCAGCGGTCGAACATCTCCTTCATCGCACCCGACAGGCCGCCGAGGTTCTCGGGACAGACGAAGAGATAGCCGCCGGCCGCGAGCAGCGCCTCGGGCGCCGCCTCCTCGGCCGCGAGCAGGAAACCGCCCTCGCCCGCGCCGGCATGGGCCGCGCGCGCCATCGCGGCGGCGGCCCCGGTCCGGCTGTGCCAGACGACGGCGAGCGGCGGCGCGGACAAGCTCAGCCCCGGCATCCGCCCAGTGCGCCGGCCGAAACGGATTTTCCCGGCATCATCGATTTCCCAGCCATCGTCGATTTTCCAGGCATCGCCGAATCCCCTCATTTCCCCGCCGCGCCATAGCGCCTCGGCCGGAAAAAGAATTCCCAATATTCACCGGGGCCGGCCTTTTCGGGCGGCAAGCAATGGGTTAGCCCGGAAACATGGCTTCGCAACCGGCATCCCTCTTCGGCATCGCATCCTCGCTGGGCGGCAAGGCCTGGCGCTGGCGCGGCGGCAACATGGACCTGGGCGCGGGCACGCACGGCGGCGGCGCGGCGCTCGACGACATCGTCACCCAGTTGCTCCTGGCCCGCGGCGTGCCGCGCGATGACATCGAGCGCCAGCGCGCGCCTTCGCTTCGCGCCTTCCTGCCCGATCCCTCGCAGTTCCGCGACATGGACGCCGCCGCCGAACGCATCGCCCAGGCGGTGCTGACCGGCGAGACGATCACCGTCTACGGCGACTACGACGTCGACGGCGCCACCAGCGCCGCGCTGCTCATCCGGCTGCTGCGGATGCTGGGACGCGACGCGCGCTACTATATCCCCGACCGCCTGCTCGAAGGCTATGGGCCATCCGGCGAGGCGCTGGTGCGCATCGCCGCCGAAGGCAGCAGCCTCATCGTCACGGTCGACTGCGGCGCGATGGCGCACGAGGCGCTGGCCATGGCGCACGCGGCCGGCGCGGACGTGATCGTCATCGATCACCACAAATGCGCGCCCGAGCTTCCGGTGGCGGCGGCGCTGGTCAACCCCAACCGGCTCGACGAGGGTGAAACGGGGGCTGCCCACGGCCATCTCGCAGCGGTCGGCGTCGCCTTCCTCGTGGCGGTGGCGACGGTGCGCGCGCTGCGCCAGCGCGGCTATTTCCGCGATCGAGGCGAGCCCGACCTGTTCGCGCTGCTCGATCTCGTCGCACTTGGCACCGTGGCCGACGTCGCGGCGCTGCATGGCCTCAACCGGGCGCTGGTGGCGCAAGGGCTGAAAGTCATGGCCCGGCGCGAGAACGTCGGGATGGCGGCGCTGATCGACGCGAGCCGGCTCAATCGCCCGCCGAGTTGCAGCGACCTCGGCTTCGCGCTCGGCCCGCGGATCAACGCCGGCGGCCGGGTGGGTGAATCGACGCTGGGCGTGCGGCTGCTCACCACCGAGGACCCGGAAGAAGCCGCCGCCATCGCCGCGCAGCTCTCCCGCCTCAACGAGGAACGCCGGGCGATAGAGGCCGCCGTGCAGGAAGCGGCCGAAGCGCAGCTCGCCGCGCAGCACAACCGCGCCGTGCTCGTCCTCGCGGGACGCGGCTGGCACCCCGGCGTGATCGGCATCGTCGCCGGACGCATCAAGGAAAAGACCGGCAAGCCCGCGCTGGTCGTCGCGCTCGACGCCGACGAGGCCGGGCACGGCAAGGGCCAGGGTTTTGGCAAAGGGTCGGGCCGCTCGATCGCGGGCGTCGACCTCGGCGCCGCGATCATCGCGGCGCGCGAAGCCGGCCTGCTCGTCGCCGGCGGCGGCCATGCCATGGCGGCGGGGCTCACGATCGCGCCCGACCGCCTGGATGCCCTCGCCGACTGGCTCGACGCGAAGCTTGGCGCGGCAGTCGCCGGGGCGATGGCGACGCAGGCGCTGCTGCTCGACCTCGCCATAGCGCCGGGCGGGCTGACGCCCGAGCTTGTCGGCACGCTGGAAAGCGCCGGTCCTTTCGGCATGGGCTGGCCGGGGCCTCGCGTGGCGGTCGGCCCGGTGCGGCTGGTCAAGGCCGATCTGGTCGGCTCCGACCACGTGCGCGTCATCGCGCGGGGAGACGACGGCGCCAGCTTCAAGGCCATCGCCTTCCGCGCGGCGGAAAGCACGATGGGGCAGACGCTGCTTCACGGATCGCACGGCCGCCGCCTGTGGCTGGCCGGCCGCGCCCGCATCGACGACTGGGCCAGCCGCCCGCAGGCGGAACTGCATCTCGACGACGCTGCCTGGGCCGACTGAAATATCCTGACCATGGGGCTTGACCCCCGCAGACGCCTTCCCTAAACGCGCGGCCTGCCGTCGGCACTAGCCGGCACGGCCCCTTCGTCTAGCGGTTAGGACGCGGCCCTTTCACGGCTGAAACACGGGTTCGATTCCCGTAGGGGTCACCATTACCTTGTCCCATGCGGGATATGGCGATAGGTCGGTGTCGGCATGTGGCCCCTTCGTCTAGCGGTCAGGACGCGGCCCTCTCACGGCTGAAACACGGGTTCGATTCCCGTAGGGGTCACCAACTTAAGCGGCTTATACCGTTTGGTGAAATGCCGAATTTTCGGATTCCATGGCACATTTTCTGATTTCGGAGGGCCTGACGCCGATCGATTTCGGTGCCTCTTTCGTGGAATCGTCTCAGTTATTGGCCAGCGAACGGCGACATCGGGCCGCCTGGCCGCCGGAGAGGGACTACAGGCTGGCCAGCACGGCTTGTGTGTCGGCGACGCACCGTCCGAGAATATCGCGCAGGTCCTTTCCGGCCTCCGCCTCGCTGCGTCTGGGGATCTCGAGACTGATGACCAGATCGTCAGGCAGCGCGCGCAGATAGTCCGCCAGCGGCAGATCGCCATGGCCGGGTGAAAGCCGCTCGTGCATGGCCTCGTCCATGTAGCCCGCATCCATGAAATCGTATGCGGGCTTGCCCCGAGGCGCGTCGCAGATCTGGATATAGCCGATGAGTTCGGGCGGAATCGTCGCCACCTGTTCAGGGGCGAAACCGGTTCTGCCGGCATGCATCGTATCGAAGATGAGGCCCAGGTTGGGATGGCCGACCTGGGCAATGAGGTCGAGCGTCTGGCGCACATCGGCGATCCCGAAGATCGGCACGAATTCGATCAGCGTGCGGATGCCGCACGCGGCTGAAAGTTCGGCAAGGGCTCCGTACTGATCGACATTGCGCTGGAAATCGGGTTCGAAGCTGACTGAATTGGCCTGGGTGACGCCCAGTTCGCCGAGGATGTCCAGCGTCGACTGCCACATCTCGCGGCAGTCCATGTCGGGCAGGACGGTGAGGTTTTCCCCCAGCGCGATGGTGACGCCGTTGGCCTGCGCCGCCGCCCTGATCTCGCGCCGCAGCGCCGCGTCCTCCGGAATGGAGTAACGCGGATAGCCGTAGGGATTACAATCCATCTGGTTGAGCCCCATGCTGATATTGGGGCATCCGAGTTCGGCCGCGAGTTCCACGAATTTTACCGGCGGCATGCCGAAAACACTGATCAGTTCGATGCCGAGGTTGGCCATGTCTCTGGTACTTTCATGCTCGCAACAGGGCTTCGGAACGTCGTCCGCCGGTCAGGCCACGACGCCCTTCGCCTTGAGATTCTCGATACGGTCCCATTCTACCCCCAGTTCCATGAGGAACAACTCGGTGTGCTCCGAGGCCTGGGGGGCGCGGGTCGTCTCGACGGGCGCATGATCGAACTGCACGGGCGGGCGTACCAGTTTCATGGGCGCGCCGCCATCGATGGCCTCGACCTCGACGATCATGTCGTTGGCCAGCGCCTGTTCATCGGTTAGAAGGTCGACCAGGCTCTGGCAGGGCGCCCACTGCGCACGCATCGTCTTGAGGTGTTCGCGCCAATAGGCAAAGGGCTTCTTGCCGAACGCGGCCACCAGCAAGGCGCTGGCATCGGCCCAGTTTTCCATCAGCAGTTCCGCGCTGGCGAAGCGCGGATCATCGGCCGCCTCGGGAATGCCGAGGTGGGTAAATATCTCGCGCGCATAGACGCCAGGCGTCAGCGTGTTGAGGGCGATCGTCTTGCCGTCCGAGGTGGTGAAATTCCCGATAAAGGGGTTTCCGAAGCTCGAACCGGTCCTGGGCATGGCGTTGCGCGCGTCCACGCCCGTCTCGCTGGCCTGCGAAATCGCAGCACCCGCGGCCCACCATGCCGAACTCAGCAGCGAAACGTCCACTTCCACCGCCTCGCCGGTGGTGGCGCGATGGAAAAG
This sequence comes from Novosphingobium sp., assembly GCA_041677785.1. GTDB lineage: Bacteria > Pseudomonadota > Alphaproteobacteria > Sphingomonadales > Sphingomonadaceae > Novosphingobium. The sequence continues at coordinate 7,494 of JBAYPJ010000029.1, forward strand.
AGCGGCCGAGATGCCCCCCGCTATGTTCATGGCGCCGATCGAATCGCCGAAAGCCGGCATGCCCTGCGAAAGCGGCGCGCCAAGTTCGGCGGGGGACATCGTGTGGCCCACGCCCGAACGCGTCCAGAAGGCGGTTGCATCGAACCCGCCCACGTCGCGCTCCGGCCCCTTGTCGCCATAGGCGCTGCCGCGCACATAGATGATGTCGGGGTTCACTGCCCGGATGTGCTCGATGTCGAACTTGTTCTTCTGGCGCACCGAAGGCAGGTAGTTCGTCAGGAACACATCGGCGGTTTTCGCGATCTCGTAGATCAGTTCCTGGCCTTCGGGCGTGGAGATATCCACCCCGACGCTACGCTTGCCCCGGTTGGGATGCTCGATCAGCGTGTGGCGCAACGGATCGATCTTCTGCCCGCCCAAGTTGATGAAGCCGCGCTGGGTATCGCCGCGCACCGGATGCTCGATCTTGATGACGTCGGCGCCCCAGTCGGCCAGCACCGCGCCGGCCGCCGGAACGAACGTGAACTGCGCGACTTCGAGAACGCGCACGCCTTTCATAACCTGGGTCATGCCTTATCCTGTCTGGAGTGAGATGAATGCCGAGGGTACCGCTCCGACGATAGCCGCGCGGGTAGCCACTTCGATATAAAGCAGGGAGTGGGGCAGTAGAGTCACAGTGGAGGGCTCCGTCACGATTGTCTGGTTCATGGTTGCCCGGTCAGGGGAAGCGGCCCTCCAGCAGGATAAGCGGGCAATTCACCTCGTCGGGCAGTTCCAGCAGGGGCGCGATGGCCTGTGCCACCGAATCGTAACGGCTCAGCGGCTGGGTTGATTGCTGCAGTCCGATCCTGGCGTTTTCTTCCACGAAGCGCTGGTACAGTTCGGCCGGAAAGGGCGATGCCATTTCCGGCTCGTACATCTTGCCGGCGCGCACCATGGTGACGCGTATGCCTTTCGGGGCCATTTCCTGGTTCAGGGTCTGCATGAAGCGTTCCAGGCCCGCCTTGCCGGTCTGGTAGAGTGCCAGCATCGCCACCGGGACGGTTATCGTCTCACTGCCGATCGCGATGATATGGCTGCCCTTCGCCATCAGCGGAATCGCCGCACGCGAACAGTAGATCGGACCGGCCAGGTTCGTGTCGAGCAGCGCGCGTATGTGACCGTCGCTCGCCTCGGCGATCATCGCGGGCTCGAACAGGCCGGCGTTGTTGATCAGGACATCGAGCCGCTGCGTATGCCTCGCGACTTCACCGAAGGCGGCGGCGACCGAGGCCGGATCGCCGACATCGCAGCCAACGGCGCGGGCGCCCCCGATCTCCTGCGCAACCTTTTCAAGTTTCGCGATGTTACGGCCCATGAGAAACAGCGCGTTGCCGTTGCCGGCCAGCTTGCGGGCGAGCGCCCGGCCGAGGCCGGAACCAGCCCCGGTTATGACAATCGACCTGTTCATGTCCGAACCTCTCCCGACAACGAATCCCGCCTGAAGCATCCGCCAGTTCTCAATCATTCCCTCTCGCCATCCGGCGCGAAGCTCAGGCCCGCCACACCAGCGGCACGCGGTCCGGGCCGATCACACCGCCGGGGCGGTATTCGATCCGGGTTCCGGGCTTCAACTCGAAGTCGGGAATGCGCCTCAGCCATTCCTGCAAGGCGATCTTGATTTCGAGCCGCGCCAGATGGCCGCCCATGCACGAATGCACGCCGACGGTGAAAGCCAGGATCGTCTTGCGGGGGCGGTCGAAGTCCACTTCCAGCGGGTTCGGAAAGACTTCGGGGTCGTAGTTGCACGCGGGCAGGATGCAGGTGATGCGATCACCCTTTCTGAGTTGCACGCCGCGAATCTCGATATCCTGCGCAACCTCGCGGCCGGAAAAGGTCACCGAGTAGCGGCGCAGCAGTTCCTCGACGATCTTGTCGCTGTCGGCGTTGATGCGATCGCCGATCTCGTGCCGGCGCTCCGGATGTTCGGCAAGCCACAGCCAGACGTTGTTGAGCGTGGCATAGACGGTATCGAGGCCGCCGATGAACAGGAAAGTGCAGAACCCGAGGATTTCCTTGAAAGCCAATGGTTTGCCTTCGACCTGCGCATTGGCGATGACGCTGAACACGCCTTCGTCGGGGTTGGCCTTCTTGTCGGCGATGACGGACGTGAGATAGCCGGTGATCTTCTTGAGCGTCCTGCCCATAACCTCCTGATTTTCAGAATGCATGAGGTCATCCGCCCAGGTAACGAAAAGATCGAGATTTTCCTTGGGCAAGCCGACCAGTTCGAGGAAGATGAGCACCGGCAGCGGGCGCGCGAAAGCGGTCGTGAACTCGCACTCGCCCTTGTCCGCGATGCCGTCGATCAGCTCATTGGCGAGCTGGCGGATCTTGCCTTCCAGCTTCTTCACGCCCGCCGGCGAAAACAGCGGATCGACAATGTTGCGATACTTGCGGTGATGCGGCGGATCGATTTCCGGCGGAATGAAATAGAAATAATCGTCCGGATCGCGCGGGAACGGAGAATTCCCCTCGTTCGAGAAATATTCCGGATGGCGCAGGGCGAACAGCGCATCCTCATGTTTGATGAAGTGCCACATGTTGGCGAAGTCACCGACATCGTAATAGATCGGGGGCTTGGTCTTGTGCAGGTTCGCCATGAAATCGTGCGGACCGGCGAGAAATTCCGGTCCATTCGTCAGGCCGGTGCTGAACACCAGATCCCTGGGCACATGCGGCGGCACCTGGTCCGGACCCGCCGGCCTCGCGAACTTCGGAGGAACCGGGTTGGCTGCGTCAATCGGCACGTCGTTGCTCCTATCCGGAAATGGTCAGAACTGGCTCTCGGGCAGGTGGACGACCAGACCATCCAGTTCCCCGGTTACCAGCACCTGGCAGCCGAGCCGGCTGGACGGGAGCACGTGCGAAGACGCATTCTCCAGAAGTTGCTCTTCCGCTTCCGAGGACGGACCTCCAACTCTCTCCGTCCAGGCATCGTCGACGTAGACGTGGCAGGTCGCGCACGACAGCCCGCCGCCGCATTCGCCGACAATCCCCTCCACGCCATTGTAGAGGGCGCCACGCATCACGTTCTCCCCCATGGGAACGTCGATACTGTGGCGATTGCCATTTGCTTCCATGTAATTCACGATCGGCAACCCGGCCTCCTGCATATCTCCATCATTCCCAGGGCGCTTGGCGCAATCGCAGGCATCCGGGCGCAGGCACCGGGGCGGAGATCGCGGCAGCACCCCGTTCATAATAAATAGTAAATGCTAGTTATTGGGTTTGGCAAGGACATTCGTGGCCGGATCGACCAATGTCGTGCGCCAGCGATCGTCGCCGGCCACCGATCTACATCAACGGCTGTCGCCTTGATGAATCGCGCTCATGCCTTGACCGCACGGCTACCGAGACTTCGCCCATCTGCGCCCACGGAGTCCCCGGCAAGCGACACGCGGATTGCGCCGCCCGCGGGCAGACGCGACCCACCCGCACGCGCCAGGCCCCTCCCCCCTCTTTATCCTTCGCGATCAGGCGAGATCGGTGGCGGAGTGCGTGATCACCATGGCTTCGCGCCAGGCGGCGTGCCTGGGTTCGGTTTCCCTATGGACCTCGACCGCCATCTGGACATGGGAAAAGCCCATCATCAGATTGAGCAGCCGCTTGTCCGCATCGTCCAGCTCCGGCAGCGGCTTGGCATCGAGATAGGCCATGGCGGCCTGGAGCCGGGGGGCAGCCGCGTCGAAGAAGGTCTGGCGCTCCTCGGCCGTGCTGTCGCTTCGCCGGCGGGCACGCTCGGCGGTGGTCGCTGCGGCCCATCGCGCCACGAAGGGCACGAGCGCTTCGAAACCGGCCGGAAGGTTCTGCCGCGCGCTCATGCCGCTTCTCCCCCGGCCGCCTGCTCGTCCCTGTAGCTCTCCACCATCCCGCTCGACACGAGGTAGAGGTGGCGGCACAGGCTCTCCATCTGCTGGAAGTGGATATGGTCGAGTGCCCCGCTGTTCATGCCGCGCTGGCCCGCGCGAATGACGTCGACATCCTCCGAGTGAATATCGCGCGTAACCACGAAGGCGTATTCGCGCGCCAGCATCTCGCTGGCACATTTCGGTTCGCCGACCCAGTAGAGCCGCACCACCCCGCGCGATTTGCGCGCCGTCAGCGGATAGACGACATGGCTGAAATGCTGGGTCGGAGAGCCGAGCAGGAAGAAGTTGGGAAACAGCGCATAATATTCGCGATTGGTCGGATTGGGAATCAGCCCACGCTCCGTCATGAATGTCACAGCCGCCCCCAGGATCGCCTGCTGGATCGGCGAGGCAGCCTCCATGTCCACATGCGGCCAGAAGGTCTGGGTGCGATGGGGGCCATAGAAGTCGTAGGTCTGCGAATGCCCGAAGGGGTTGCCGGCGGTGAAGCTGGGTGCGCCGGTGCGCGAATGGATGAACTTCAGATGATAGCTTTCCTGGAAGTTGTCGTAATCCATCTTCCAGTTGGCTTCGAGTTCATAGACGTACTCGCTGAAGCCCGTCGCCTGCGCGACCGGCGCCATTTCAAGGCGCCCGACGAGATGCTCGCCGAGATAGTCGCGAAGCGATTGCGCCGGATTGCGGTCGAGATTGACGAAGATCAGGCCGCCGCAGACATCCACCGCCACCTGCTTTAGCGCGCAGTCCTCCTTGGTCGTGTGGAAATTCTCGAACTCGGGGGCCGAGCGCAACTGTCCGTCGAGCCCGAAATTCCACATGTGATAAGGACAGATGAAGGCATTGGCGCGCCCTTCCGCTTCGCTGACGAGCTGCGTCGCGCGATGCGTGCAGACGTTATGGAAGGCGCGGATGACACCATCCTTGCCCCGCACGATCAGCAGCGAGGCCTCCGCGAATTCCAGTTCGCGGCGGATGAAGCTGCCCGGTTCCGGCAGTTCGCTGACATGGCCGATATTGAGCCAGCTCCGCATGAAGATCGCCTTGCGCTCCAGCTCGTAATAGGCCGGGTCGTAATAGGGTCTGGCCGGAATTGGGTCCGTGCCCAGCCATGCGGTCTTGTCCACGGGCGGGCGAAAGACGGTCTGGGTTTGCGCGTTCATATGCCGATCCTCATTTCCCGATCGAAGCCAGGAAGCCCGCGGGCGTTTCCGGCTTCTCCGATGGCCGGATTACGCCTGCGCCGCGTGCGGCACAAGAAAATTCATACATACCTGTATAAAGTTTTGCTGCCACAGGCTGGGTGTGTGCGCCGGGGGGCAGGATGCGGATCGACCGAGCGTGACTCCCCGAGGTGGCTGGGGCTGCTGGTCCGCAGCCCATCCTGCGGCTATGCAGCGGCCATGACAGCACAATCCACGGCAAACGATATCGCGCGCAACAAGGGCTTCGCGCAGACGCACCGGGAGATGATCGAGGCGGCCGTCCGGCTCGTTTCCGAAAAGGGCGTGGACGCGATGTCGATCTCGGCAATGGCGCGCGAGTTGGGGATCAGCCGCGCGAACGTCTATTACCATTTCGCGAACCGCGATGCCTTGCTGGCCGCGGTCAAGGACTGGGCTTCGGAACAGATCGCGCGCGGCATGGACCCCGGCTGGTCCGTGGCGGAGCGGACGTTCGGATTGCTCCGGTTCGCACTCGACAATCCCGAACTGATCAAGCTGTGGATCGACGACCTGCTGGCCGGGGTGGACATCCACACCTCGTATCCCTCGTGGGAACTCTTGGTGGAAGGAATGCAGGCGCGCTTCGACGAACAGCAGCCCGAAGAGGGGATCGACGCCGAGGTCTATTGCACGATCATGCTCACCTCCGCCTTCATCGCGCCGCGCATTTTCGCCAGATGCGTCCGGCCCGGCGAATCCACGGAGCAGGTGGTCGCGCGATTCGCGAAGGAACAGCGCCGGGTGCTGAAGCGCGACGGCCTCGATTGGGAGGGCTGAGCCGCGCCCCGGTCCGCCACCCCCGCTCGCGCGCGCCGGCAGGTCACGCTCCCGGCCGACGGCTAGGCAAGCAGCGCCTCGGCGTCCGCGATCTCGGCGCGCAGCCACATCGTCTCGCTGAAATTCTGGCCGCCCGAGCGCTCCAGCAGAAGCCGGCAAGCGTCCCGTTTCACCAGCAGCGCGTCGCGCTGGCCCGGCTCGGCCCCGAGCGCGACATCGATCAGGTGCAAGGCCTCCAGGGGCTTTCCGGCCGCGAGCTTCTCGCCGGCACGCGCGGCAAGTTTCGCCGCGCCCCCGGCAAGTTCGGCGAGATCGGCATGAACTGCCGATCGCGGAACCCCGTACAGTTCCGTGGTGCCGTCCTCATAGTGGAACCACCCGGAGTATTCGCGCCAGATCGATTTGACCGCCCAGCTCGCCTTGCCATGGAACTCGCCGATCCGGATATCGTCCGGAAAGGCGAATTCGTGCATCAGCTCGTGCACCGTCTTGCCCGCCTTCATGCCTTCCAGCGTGTAATCGCGCACATAGCGGACCGCAGCCTCCATCCGGTCGAGATCGGCCCTGATCCGGTCCTTGCCGACGATCGGCTCACCGTGCCCCGTGATCAGGATCTCGGCGCCGAGCGAACGGACCCTGGCGAGCGTTTCCAGATAAGTGCGCACCCGGCGCGGCTTGTCGCCGCGAATCGTGTTGAGAAAGGGCATCGACAGCCAGACCGGGCCGAATGTGTTGCCCGTGAAGACGATCTTCTCCCTGGGCATCCAGACCAGGATGTTGTCCTCCGTCTCGCCCTCGGGCGCGTGGATCAGCACGAAAGTGCGACCCCCCACGTCCAGCGTCATTTCCTGCCCAACCAGGATATCGGGCGTGACGTCGGGCACCGGCTTGAGCGGCTTGTCCCGCTTGAACGTCGCCCCCCACAGCCGGAAGGTGCGCGCGCCGGTGAACGGCCGCAGTCCCAGCATGTCGTCGCGCGCCTCGATATATCCGGGGCCCGCGATGATCGTCGTTCCTTCCTCCAGGAACTCGGGTACGCCGCCGAAGTGATCGGCATGACTCTGCGTCAGGATGATGTGACGCAGCGGGCCGGTGCGGTGCGGCTTGAACAGCGCCACGCTCCGCTCGGCGCCATCGGGCATTCCGGTGTTGATCGCCAGGTCGCCGTCCGATGTCGTGACGAGATAGGCGTTGGATGCGTCGCGCGACATGAAAATGAACGGCGTGATGGCCACGGCTTCGGTCTGGGCATCGCCGGAACGGACCATCTCCGCGAGCTTCGGCTTGTTATCGGCAATCTCGTTCATGCGTCTCATCCTTCCATGCTCCGGAAAATCGCGGGGCTGATGCCTCGCCCGATCAGTGCGAAGCGCCTTCGTAGACCTGCTTCATGTTGCGCGTGATTCTGCCCGCCATGCGCGCCATGGCGCGACGCATCACCAGGGCGTCCAGCACCCGCCCCGCGATACCCCCCGGCAGTTCGTAGATCATCGTCGTGGTGATCCGCGTCCGCCCGTCCGCGGCATCGTCCAGCCAGTAGCGGAAATGGAACTGGCGGAATGGCGGCGACGGCTTGTCACCGTCATGGACCCTCACGGTGAAGCCATGGCCCTCGACCCATTCGGTCACCGTCTCGTCAAGGGGTGGCCGCTTTTCGGTGAAGACCTTGCGGCTCGCCCCCAAGCCGCGGTCCTGCGGCGTGGTGATCTCTATGCGCGTCACGCCCGGCACGTATCGCTGCGCAAGCCGCAAGTCCTCCAGCCTGCTCCAGGCGGCTGACCTCGGCATGTCTATCAGGATCTCGGCGGAAACGGTCGTCATGGTTTGATGATCCCCTGCGGGAGAAAGGCCGACTTTTCGGCGAGCAACGCGATCGCCCCGCCAATCACCGGCCTTACGCATTTCGAAATAGTAGACACTAGTTTGACCACTTGCTAGAGCCGAATCAACGGTCAGATGTCGGCCGAAAGCGGCCCACCGGAAAGTGCCTTCGCGCCCGGCATCGAAGGCGGATCACGACAGAGGGAGGATGGCATGGCCCCGGACGAACGCGACTCGCCAGAACGGGATGCGGCAGAACGCGATTGGGCTGATTACCTGGGACTGGACCGTCTCCCGCGCCACACCGTCAACATGCGGCTGGCCGACCTCATCAGCCTTAAGGGCAAGAAGGCAATCTGCACCGGCGCCGGCGGCGACGGGCTGGGCCATGCGATCGCCAACCGGCTCGCCGGCTCGGGCGCGGATATCGCGCTGGTCGGCCGCACCATGGCCACCCTCGAACAGCGCGCCGGCGAAATCCGCGAGCGCTGGGGCGTCAACACCTATCCCGTCCAGGCCGACCTGTCGGACTGGGACCAGGTCGTCCGCGCGGTCGCCGAAAGCCGGGAAAAGATGGGCGGGCTGGACATCATGATCAACAACCCGATCCTGATGCGCGGCGGCATGTTCGAAAACCAGACCAAGGAAGACATCGACGTCACCGTGCACGGCAGCTTCACCATGCTGATGTACGGCGCGCACGCCGCGCTTCAGCACATGCTGCCGCAGGGTTCGGGCCGGATCATCAACATCGCCTCCGCCGCCGCGCGCACGGCGCAGAAGGGCATCTCGGTCTATGGCGCGGCCAAGGCCGGCGTGATCGGCTTCACCCGCAACCTGGCGCACGAGGTGATCGATCGCGGCGTCTACGTCATGTGTGTCGCGCCGGGCATCATGATCAACGCCTCGCTGGAAGAGAGCATCCTGCGCCCGGCGACGCCCGAAGCCGCGATCGCCGCGCGCGGGGCGATCTCGGAATCGCTCGACAAGTTTGTGCAGGTCGGCCGCGTCTCGCTGCCGGACGAAGTGGCCAACATGGTGGCCTATCTCGCCTCGGAAGCGGCTGATTACATGGTCGGCCAGACGATCGACGTTTCCGGCGGGATGTACATGAACTGACATCATAGCCGCCGGCTGGCACGAGAGGAGAGGGACAATGACGGCGATCAGTGCGGGCGCAGCGCCCACGATCCTGGGCAACGAAGCCCAGATCTCGGCCGAGAAGATGGTGATCCGGCTGCTTCACGATCCCGACATCGTGGCGCTGCAGGACCGGATCAAGGCTGAACTGGCAACCACGCCGCGCGGCCGCACGGCCGACGGCGGCGACCGGATCGAAACCGCCGTGCTCCAGTGGACGGCCGGGCTCATCTTCGACGAGATCAACTACGCCTCGCGTGACAATCCCGCCTTCGTGATGGGGTCGGACACCGCGCCGCGCCGCTGGTTCGGCCACACCTTTCCCGGCAACGGCAAGGCGGGCGACAACCCCGACGCGATCTATCGCAGCACCGTGCTCGACGGCCGGGGACGCTATGAGGTGACCGGCCGGATCGATCCGGCGCGGCCATCGGCCCAGTTGCTGTTCTCGGTCTTTGCCGGCACCATGACACATCCGGTCGCGGCGAAGGAGACCGAGGACACCACGTCCAACCCGGACGCGGGCATCTTCCGCAATCTCGGCAATCTCGACGACACCCAGCTCGACATCGCGGCGGACGGATCGTTCCGCTTCCTGATCGGCGGCGAGCCGCAGGACGGCGTGGGACACCTGCCGACCGAGCCGGCGCCCTGCTCGTTCGGCTGCCGCCAGATGCTGCTCGACTGGAACACGCCGCCGCTCAGGCTGTCGATCCGCCGCCTCGATTGCCAGCCGGACGCCGAAATCGACATCGCGACCGTGAAGCAATCGGTGCTGGCCGATCTGGCCGGCGTGATCGGCTTCTGGTCGAACTACCCCGACGTCTGGCTGGGCGGCATCAAGGCCAACTGCTCGGCCCCTCCCGGCGCGCGCGAGGGCGGCTGGGGGTTCATCGGCGGGGTCCATTTCAAGCTCGAGCCGGGCGAAGCCGCCGTCGTCACCATCCATCCGGGCGCGGCCGCCTACATGGGGTTCCAGCTTACCGACCCCTGGATGATCGCCCCCGACCACGGCCGCAACTTCACCTGCCTCAATCGCGCGCAGTCCGTGGCCGATACCGATGGGCGCTACACTTATGTCATCTCGCCGGTCGACCCCGGCACGGCGAACTGGCTCGACACGTGCGGCATGAGCGAAGGCATGGGTCTGATGCGCTGGCAGGGCTTCCCCGGCGGCGCGAGCGACAACGCCGGCCTGTTCCATGATTTCCGCATCGTGAAACTGTCCGAGGTCGCCGCGCTCGAAGGCGTCGTCCGCGTCACGCCGGAGGAACGCTCGCGCCAGATCGCCGCCCGCAAGGCAAGCTTCTTCAGCCGGTTCAGCGCCGTCTGAAGCCCGACGCTCCACCGATCGCGCCACCACCAGCGACCACGCGACGAGAACTGGAATGGAAAACCACAACGAACTGATCGCCATTGCCCGGGCGGAAACCGGACTGCACGATTTCGGCGGCGACACCTATCGCGAGGGTCTGGAGATTCTCGTCGACGCGCTCAATCGCGAGGCGAAGCTCAACGCGATCGGCGAAAGCGCGATCCGCGAGCGCGTGATCGGCCACCTCAAGCAACGGCTCCAGGTGGAAGACTGGTACGCCCGCCACCCGGAAATCGCCGAGGAACAGGTGGTTTCCCCGCTGTTCGGGGTAAGCCTGCCGCGCACCGGCTCCACCGCGCTCTCGTTCCTGCTCTCCAGCGATCCGGCCATCCGCTATCTGCGCGCCTGGGAATCGAACACCCCCTGCCCACCGCCGTCCACGGTTTCCGGCCCCGATCCGCGTCGCGGCGCGGAAACCGAAGTCGACCGGGCATCGGCCGGCAAGCGCTCGTTCACGCCCACCGGCATCGACGGCCCAATGGAATGCCTCGACCTGATGGCGCTGGATTTCCGCTCGCAGATGTTCCCGGCCTTCGCCATGGTGCCGAGCTATGCCGAATGGCTGATCGATGCCGACATGGAATCGACCTATCTCTATCATCGGCGCGTCATCAGGCTGCTGCAGTGGGGCGAGGCCGCGCGGTCATGGCGATTGAAGGCGCCCGCACACCTGCTATCGCTGCCGGCGCTCGACAGGGCCTATCCCGATGCGCGCTTCGTGATGACGCACCGCGACCCGACCGAAGTGGTGCTATCCATCGCCACGGTCTACACCGGCACCGCCGCGATGTTTTCCGACGCGGTGGACCCTCATTTCATGGGGGCATTGTGCATCCGGCTGTGGAGCGAGGGCATACGCCGGGCGATGGCGTTTCGCGATGCCGGAAACGACCACCGCTTCTACGACATCCACTTCCGCGCCATGCACGAGGACCCGATCGGCCAGGCCCGCGGGCTCTACGCATGGCTGGGCGAGACCGTCTCGCCCGGGTTCGCGGCGAACATGGCGGCCTGGTGGGAACAGAACACGGCGAACCGCGAACCGGCGAGCAAGCCCGATCCGGCGGAGTTCGGGGTCGACCTCGCCGAAGTCAGCAAGCTGTTCGCCGACTATCGCCTGCGCATGGCGAAGTGGACGGGGCGCGGCGCCTGATCCGTCCCGATCGCAGGCGGCTGAAATGCCAGGCTGAAACATCAGGCGACAAGGGGCCTCCCTCCCCGCGGAGTAACGATGCATGACCAAATACACCGGCGAGCAACTAATCGAACGCGCGCGCAGGGAAACCGGCCTCGAACGCTTCGATGACGAATCCTTCCGCGAGGGGCTGGATATCTACCTGTCCGACTTCAGCGCCCAGCAACCCGCCGACGATCGGGCGGAAGCCAACGCGGCCTATGTCGTCAAGGCGCTTTCCGATCGCCTGAGCATCGAGGACGCGCTGCGCCGGCGCCCGGAACTGCTGGACCGCCCCGTCGAACGCCCCGTCTTCGTGTTCGGCGTGCCGCGCACGGGCACGACCCTGTTGTCGAACCTGCTCGCGGCCGATCCCGCGCGCCGTTCGCCGCTATCCTGGGAGATCGAGCACCCCGTCCCCCCGCCGACGACGAACACGCTCCATACGGACCCGCGCTGCCTCGCCATGCTTGAACGCGAGCGCGAGATGCAGGCGGCCATGCCGGAAATGTTCAAGTACTATCGCAACTCGGCCGTCTATCCCAACGAATGCGTGTTCTGGACGATCCACGATTTCAAGGCCCTGATCTGGGAGAGCCGGGGCAGGATGCCCAATTATCGCGACTGGATCTACGATCCCGCGATCGACATGCTGCCGACCTACAAGTATCACAAGAAATTCCTGCAACTGCACCAGGCGGACGCGCCGGGCACCTGGAACCTGAAGCTGCCTTCGCACAGCCTGTGGCTCGATACGCTGCTCCAGGTCTATCCCGACGCGCGGCTGGTCTGGACCCACCGCGATCCGATCACGGCAACGTCCTCGTACTGCAGCCTCCAGCGCCTGGCCGCAACCCATTCCTCGGGCGTGATCGATCTGGAATGGATCGGCCAGAACTATTCGTGGCAGACCGCCGAACATGCCCGCCGCGTGATGGCCACCCGCGCGCGTATCGGCCATGATCGCATCATCGACGTCCATTATGCCGATGTCCTGCGCGATCCCGTGGGGGCGATGCGCAAGCTCTATGCCGCGCTTGGCGACGACTTCACGGCCGAGGCGGAGGCGAGCATCCAGGCCTGGCTGGACGCCAATCCGCAAGGAAAGTTCGGCAACCACGAATACAAGCTGGCCGAGTTCGGGCTGACCGCGGAGCAGGTCCGCGAAGGTTTCGCCGAATACCTGGCGGCCTACGACGTCGAACCGGAAGGGGCATAGGCGCCGAAACGGCCCCCAGCGCAAGGCGGGCGCCGGATCACGCGATCCTTGCTGCGGCGAGCTTGCGCAATTCGGCGGTCTTGACCTTGGCCGACCCGGTCTGGTCAAGCTCGTCCTCGCACACGAACAGGACGCGGCGGGGCACCTTGTAGCTTGCCAGTTGCGCGCGCGCGAAGGCCCTGACCTCCTCCTCGTCCAGCCTGGCGCCATCATGCGCCACGATGCAGGATACGACCAGTTCGCCCAGCGTGTCGTGCGGAACGCCGACGGTCTGCGCGATCTTGACGCCGGGATGCTGCATGAGGCGCGCATCGACCTCGACCGGGGAGACGTTCGCGCCTCCGGTCTTGATGATGTCGTTCAGCCGGCCCTCCCAGAATACGCGGCCATCGGCATCGACATAGCCGCCGTCCCCGGTGCGGAAGAAGCCCTCGTCGTCGAGCGTCTCGTCGAGCGGGACCCCGATGTAGCCCAGCATCAGCGTCGGGCCCTTCACCGCCAGTTCGCCGCGCTCGCCCATCGGCATGATCGCGCCGGTGAACGGATCGACCACCTTGAAGGTCATACCCGGCAGCGGAAAGCCATAGGCCCCCTTGAGTATCTCTTCGGGCGTTCCCGTGACATAGGCGCTGCTGAGCGTGAAGGTCTCGGTGTTGCCATAGATGCGGGTCGGCTCGGCCCAGTTGGCCTTCACCGTCGGATGGTGGCGCAGCGGGCTGTTCTCGCCGACGTTGCGCAGCGACGAGAGATCCGCGCTGGCGAAGTTCGCGGCGCCCGCCAGTTGCTCCCACTGATGCGGCCAGCCGACCGGCACGGTGATCTTCTCGGCCTCGTAAAGCGCGAGCGTCGCTTCCGGATCGAAAAAACTCTGCATCACCAGCGTCGCGCCCGCGCCCAGCGCGCCGCCGATCGCCAGCGCGAACTGGCCCGACCAGAAGAAGCCGTTGAGCGTCAGCACCCTGTCGCCGGCGCGATTGTCGAAGATGCGCGGCATGCGCCACATCTGGATCGTCACCCCGCGATGCGCGCTGAGAATGCCCTTCGCCTTGCCGGTGCTGCCCGAGGAGAACAGCAGCACGCCCGGATCGGCGGGCGTGTTGCCCGATGCGCGCGCCTCGACCAGCGCCGGCGGGACCATCTCGCCATGGGCGAGGAAATCGCCCCATGGCTCCACGCCGCCCGGCGCGGCGTCGCAGTCCAGCGACACCACCCGCCGCAGGTAGGGATAGCGTGCCGACCGCAACCCGCCGGGCGCGGAGCGGTCGAGCCCCGGCTCCAGTTCGCGAATGATGTCGACGAAGTTCTTCTTGAGCACCTGCGGCTCAACCAGGATGATCGAGCAGCCCGATGCCGCGATCATCTGGTCGAGTTCGTGCGGGGTCGCGAAAGTGCTGAAAGCCGTGGCCACGCCGCCGGCCAGCGCGATGCCGAATGCCGAGGACACGAATTCGGCCCGGTTGGTCATCAATATGCCAACGCGTTCGCCCTTGCCGATGCCGCATGCAACCAGCGCGCGGGCGACCGCCATGCAGCGGTCCCACAGCTCATCATAGGTCCAGCGCTCCACCGTCCCGTCCACGCGGGGCTGGGCGATGGCCTCGCGCGGGCCATGCCGCCGCGTGACCTCGCGAATGAAGCCCGACAGGGTCAGCTCGCCCAGCCCCGGCTCCTCCGCCAGAGGGATGCCCCGAACCAGCGACACCGCCGGATCGGGGACGCACGAATAGCCGTCCATGGCGCGCGACGCTCCCTCCAGTCTACTTCTTCGGCAGTTGCACTTCCGCCGTCGCGGTGGCCATCGTGGTGCCGTCCTGATTGGCCATCTTAGACTTGATCTGGACCACGTGCCGGCCTTCCTCGTCGGTCATCCTGGCGACGACTTCACCGGTCTGGATGGTGATGTCGCCGGAGAAGGCGGGGCCGCGATATTGCGAGTTGCAGTGAACGACCATGCCCCATTCACCCGCCCAGCCTGCCAGGTAATCGAGCACCCAGGCCCCCATCGAGGCGCCATAGCCGTATTCGCGCGGCATGCCGATGAAATTGGCCCAGCGTTTGAACAGGTGCCCGCGCGACGGGCCGATATAGGCGCCATCGGTGTTTTCCGGATTGATCAGTTCCTCGACCGGGTCCATCTCCCAGCCCGCCATGGGGCCGACGTAGCCGAGCTGCACGGGGTCGCAATCGACATTGCGGTGCGAACCGCCCCACAGGGTCATCATGTAGGCACGCCATTCGGTCGCGAAGCTGGCCACGCTGTGCGGACCGAAAACGCGCACCGGCAGTTCGTCGCCGACGGCAACGTCGTCCCACCAGCGATAGCCGTGCCCCAGTTCGTGCAGCATGGTGATATATTCGAGCTTGCGGCTTTCGATGTCGGCCAGTTCCTCGTCGGTCCAGGCCGGCGGTTCCTCGGCGCCGCCCATGGAGGCCATCTCGACGGCAAGTTCGGGATTATAGCGGATCGCGGTGGAGCGCTGCTTGGCGAACAGCGTGCCGTCCTGCTTGTAATAGTTGTTGTCGCCGCGCTGGAAGCAGGTCGGGCCGGCGAACTTGGTTTCCTTCACGACATAATCATAGGGGATCTTTTCGTGGATCACGCGGTCGCCGGCGAAAAGGCGGGCGCCGTGGAACCACCATTCGTCACCGCCGAAAACGAGGTGTGAATCCGGAATCCGGCCGATCCCCGCCGGACAAGCGCCGTGCCCCTCGCCCGCCGAGATCGTGAAGCTCTGCGGCGCGACGAGGCGTCCCCAACGGCCACGGGCGGCGAAATCTGCGTCGTAGTGCAGCAGGTTGGGATAGTGCATCGCCTGCGTCCAGCGCCGGAAATCGTTGTTGTGCAGATCCTCCTTCAACGAGAAGGGTGTCATCGGCTTGCCCATGTAGTTGTCGAGGTCAGAGCAATCGAGTGTCTTGTCGGCCATATTTCCGTTCCTTTCAGCCCTGGTCGACATGTCCGTCGTTCGGACGGTGCGCGACCACATCCCCTCCAGGGCCCACGAGACGCCGGCCCGATTGATCTTCAGCCGCTCCACGGCCTGTCTGTTCGTCGCAATGATAGCACAGTACCACCCCTGTCAATCGCGAATCCGCCGAAGGCGCCTGACGGGTCGGTCGCAGCGTGCGTTGCGGTCACCCCTTCCCCCGACGCATCGATGGCGGATCGCGGCGTCGGCACCGGAGGGCAGCCCTATATTAAATAGTTGTTACTTAATATATCCCGTGGGCAAGCCGACCCGGCGGGACTGGCGTGCTGTGATCGATCGGTTCTCACAACTTGCGTCCTCGCGGGAATGCGGGCATTCCCGCCGTCGAACACGTCTACCCCAAGCGGACCGCTGACCGGCGACAGGAGTATTGGGCCCGGAATGAGCAATCTGGAAAGCAGAGGCAGCAAATCACTTGTGAAGCAGCCGAGGCGCAAGCGTCGCACGACACAGGAGATCAAAGATCTGATTCTCGACGCCGCCTTTCTTGAGTTCGGCGAGAACGGCTATTCCAGCACGACAACCGCGGTGATCGCGCGACGCGCGGATGTGGCCGAAGCCCTTATCTTCACGCATTTCGGTTCGAAAGCGGAACTGTTCCGCAAGGCGGTCTTCAAGCCGCTCGACGATCATTTCTCCACGTTCATCGCCACGCATACTTTCGATGAGGGCGACGAAGCCGGACGCCTGAGGGAAAGCCGCGCGTTCGTCTCCGACCTGGTGCACTTCGTCCGCCGTCATTCGGGACTGTTCAAGTCCCTCGTCGTCAACGAAGCCTATGCGAAGGATGGTGACGCGGCGAGCGGTCTTCGCGGACTGCAAGACTATTTCCACAAGATGTCGGCGATCGAGGAGGTGAAGCTCATGGGGCCGCCCAAGGTGCCGCCCCGCCTGATTTCCCGCATCTCGTTCGCCTCCATCCTGGGCTGCATCCTGTTCAGCGACTGGCTGTTTCCGGAAGGGGTCGCGGATGACGAGGAAGTGCATGAAGCGCTCTGCGACTTCATCATGGAAGGTCTCAGCGTCAATCCCTCGATGCACAAGATACAGCGATAGCACCGATCCGCTATTGCACGCGTTTCCGCGCCTTCGGGGCCTCGACGCGGTAGGCTGGCCACGCGGCCCCGAATGGATCGCCGCTTTCACCTCGGCGCGCCGCACGCCTGTCGCATATGGCGCTTGCGCCATTCAAGTAGCGACCGCTATATACAACTCGCACCGAGCAGGAGCCGCTCACCGATGATGGGCCCTGGCTGCCAGGCCGGCCTGCCAATGCGGTGGAGCGTGACAGATCGGGGTTGGGAGCGTTCGCATGAAGAACCTGGACGGCAAGATCGCATTCATCACCGGCGGCGCCAGTGGCATCGGACTCGGCATCGGCAAGGCGCTCGCGCGGCGCGGGGTCCGCGTGATGCTGAGCGACATCAACGCTGAAGCACTGGAAGCGGCGGCGCGCGGCTTTCCCGGAGAGGTCGCCACCGTGGTACTCGACGTGCGCGACCGCGCGCAGTGGACGGCCGCGCGCGAAGCCACGGAAGCACGGTTCGGCCCGGTCCATATCCTGGTCAACAACGCCGGCATCATGAATGAGGGCAGCAGCGCCAACTACCGGCAGCACAGTCTGATCAACCAGTCGCCGGAAAGCTTCGACCGGATGATCGGCATCAATCTGGTGGGGGTCTATAACGGCATTCACGAGTTCGGCCGCGGCATCGCCGAGCGCGGCGAAGGGCACATCGTCAACACGTCTTCGACGCAAGGGGTGATCGCGTGCGGCGGCGTGGGCGCCTATTGCGCGGCGAAGTTCGGCGTGGTGGGCATGTCCGAAGCGCTGCGGCAGGAACTGGCGCATCTCGGCGTCGGCGTATCGGTGCTGTGCCCCGGCGTGACCCAGACGAACCTTGCCAGTTCCACCAACCGGCTGGTCGGCCTGCCACCGGTGGACATGCCCGAAGGCTTCGGCATGGCGCCGGAAATCGTCGGCCAACAAGTGATCGACGCCATCGAAGCCAATGAATTCTACATCATCACCCACGGCGAATACGTCGTGCCGCTGGCTCAGCGCGCCGCGCGGATCATGGCGGCCGCGGCCCGGATGCCGATCTCGCCGATTTACAACCCGCACATGCCGCTACCGGGAACGCCCGAGTTCGCCGATTTCGTCGCCGATGGCGGCAATCCGGCCGGAGAGGCGTGATGAAGGCCGCGGTCTGTTACGGCTCGGGCAAGCCTCTGGTCGTCGAGGATCGGCCCGATCCGGTTGCAGAACCCGGTTCGGTAGTGATCGAGGTGGAGCGCTGCGGCCTGTGCGGCAGCGAACTGCACCTGAACCAAGGCCCGCCCCGGTCCTATCCGGACGGCTTTGTCATGGGCCACGAATTCGCAGGGCGCATCGTAGAGAGCGGCCGCGACGTGACGGGCCTCGCGACAGGCCAACTCGTCGCCGCCTTTCCGGCGGTCGGCTGCGGCGCCTGCGAAGCCTGCGCGGCGGGCAACTGGATCTTGTGCCCCACCGCCACCCGGATCAGCGGCGGGTTCGGACAGTTCGCGCGCATTCCCGCCAGGGCCGCCATTCCGCTGGGTGACGGACTTTCCGCGGCAGACGGCGCACTGATCGAACCCCTGACCGTCTCGCTTTACGGCGTGCGCAGGGCCATGATCCAGCCGGGAGATCGCATTCTGGTATTGGGCGCCGGAACGATCGCGTTGAGCACCATATTCTGGGCGCGCCGGCTCGGGGCCGGGCGGATCGTCGCCATGTCCCGGTTATCGCGCCGCGCCGATCTGGCGCGGAAGATGGGGGCCGACGCCTTCGTCGCCTATGGCGACAACGAAATTACCGACGCCGCCGAGGCGCTCGGCGGCCCCGCCGATCACGTCTTCGAATGCGTCGGGGTGCCCGGCATGCTCGGCAAGGCGATGAACCATGTCCGCCTGATGGGCCGCGTTCACTCGCTGGGCTTCTGCATGACGCCCGACGAAGTCGTACCCGCGATGGCCGGGTTCAAGGGCGTCAGCCTGCAGTTCCCGGTCGGCTACTCGGTCAAGGATTTCACCTATGTCGCCGGGACGATGCTGGACGGCCATGTCGACCCCAAGATCATGATCAGCAGCGTCGTCTCCATTGCCGACTTCCCGGCGACTTTCGCCCGGCTGCTGGAGAACAACACGGAAAACAAGGTGCAGGTCGCACCGATGTAGCGCGCGAATCGCCTTGGCCCCAAGGACACGTCGGGAGCCGGATATTCTACTGATTTATCGACATTCTTTTGAACTTGCCAACCTGCGCGAAGACGATAAAGTAGTGATCACTATATTTAAATGCACCCGCCTCTTCGGCTTGGGCGGCAGGCCACTGGTCCTCGCCGAAGGCGAACACCGCGGCTGAACACAAAAGAGCCGTCTGGGAGCCATGGCATGTCGAAGTACCCGCACCTCCTGTCACCCGGCCGGATCGGCACTCTGGAGATCGGCAACCGGCTGGTGCAGACGGCGATGGGCACCAATCTATCGGAAGCGGACGGGACTGTCGGCGACGCCCTGCTGGCCTATCACGAAGCGCGCGCGCGCGGCGGCGTAGGCGTTATCATCACCGAGGCGATCGCGGTCGGCCTGCCCTATGGCAAGGCGCTGAAGCACCAACTCGGCATCTCGGACGACAAGTACATTCCCAGCCTGTCGCGGTTGACGGAAGTCGTGCACCGCCATGGCACGAAAATCTGCCTCCAGCTCCACTTCGCGGGCATCATGGCCGGCGCGGAAATGGCCGAGGGCCGCCCGGTATGGGTGCCTTCCGAGCCGCTTCCGAGCGAAGGCGCGGGCTTCTACGAAGCGCTCTTTCCCGAGGAGTTCGCCAAGACATCGGCCGCGACGATGACCGCGCCGCCAAGTTTCAAGGTGCTGGAACAGGCCGACATCGACCAGTTGGTCGAATGGTATGCCGCGGGCGCCGAACGCGCCCGGCGCGCCGGCTTCGACGCCGTCGAGATCCACGGCGGGCACGGCTACATCATCGCCGGCTTCCTCTCACCCCAAACCAACCGCCGGACCGACGGCTACGGCGGATCGCGGGAAAACCGCGCCCGGCTCCTGCGCGAGGTGACGCAGGCGGTGCGCGCGCGCGTCGGGCCGGATTTCCCCATGTGGGTAAAGCTGGATTCGGAGGAATTCTTCGTCGAACACGGCATCAAGATCGACGATGCCTGCTACAACGCGCTGGTGGCCGAGGCGGCGGGGGCGGACGCGATCACGGTTTCCGCAAACCACAACTATGCGATTCCGCGCGCCTCCTTCAGCTCCTACCTGCCCCACCAGCCGGGCAAGCTCATTCCGCACGCCGCCAGGATCAAGGCGGCGGTGAAAGTGCCGGTGATCACCGTGGGGCGCATCGACCCGGAGATCGCCGACAAGGCCATCGCCGACGGCAAGTTCGACTTCATGGCGATGGGACGCAAGCAGCTCGCCGATCCGGACTTTGCGAGCCATCTGGCGCAAGGGGGCAAGGATGCCGTGCGCCCGTGCATCTATTGCTACACCTGCCTCAGCCAGGCGATGGTCACCGAACCGCTGCGCTGTTCGGTCAACGCCGACCTCGGCTACGAGACAGCGAACCTCCTCGCGCCGACCAGGCAGCCGAAGAAGGTCGTCGTCGTCGGCGGCGGCCCCGGCGGCATGGAGGCGGCACGCCGCCTGACCCTGCGCGGCCACCGCGTGACCCTGCTCGAAGCGGGCGACCAGCTCGGCGGCACCGCGCGGATCGCGGCCATCGCCTATGCTCCGAACGGCGATTTCGTCGAATGGCTCAAGGCGCGCCTCACCGAACTGCAGATCGACGTCCGGCTCAAGACCCGCGCTTCAGCAGAATCGATCCGCGCGCTTGCTCCCGATGCGGTCGTGGTGGCGACCGGGGCGATCCGCCGCGCGCCGCCGATCCCGGGCAAGGACCAGGATCACGTCCACGACGGCATGTCGTTGCGCGCAATGCTGCTGGGCGAGGATGAGGCCGGCACCGACAGCAAGGCGAGCTTCGTGCAGAAGGTGGCGCTGGGCGCCGCGCGCAAGCTGGGCGTGACCAACAGCCCCGAAGCGGTACGTCAGGCGACAAGGCTGTGGATGCCCGTCGGCGACGAGGTGGCCATCATCGGCGGCGAACTGGTCGGACTGGAACTTGCCGAATTCCTGCACGAACGCGGGCGCAAGGTGACGGTGATCGAGGAAGCCCCGCAAATAGGCCGCGGCCTGTCTCCGGCCCGGCGCGGCGTCATGCTCGACGAAATGCGCCACGAGGGGATGCCGCTGCACGCCGGCGTTTCCGATATCAGCATCGGCGACAAGTCGGTGCGTTTCACCGCGTCCGACGGCACGGCCCACGACGTCAGGTCCGATACGGTGATCATCGCCAAGGGCGCGGAGCCCAATACCGGGCTTTACGACGAACTCATGGCGGCCGGTATCGAGGCCCACATGGTCGGGGACTGCCAGGGCGTCGGCTACATCATCGGCGCGGTGCGCAACGCGGCCGACGTCGCCGCCGCGATCTGATCCGGAAGGGAACGGGATGACGCAGCGAAACTCCGCGGAAGGCGTGGCCCTCGTCACCGGGGCGACCGGCGGCATGGGGGCGGCATCGGCCCGCGCGCTGGCGGCTGCGGGTTATCGCGACCTGCTGTTGTGCGACATGGACGCGGCGCGGCTGGAAGCCCTGGCGGGTCCGCTGCGCGCCGGCGGGGCGGAGGTGGATGTGCTCGCAGGCAATGTCGCCGATCCTGCCTGGCCGGAACAGGCCGTGCAAGCGCTGCGCGGCCGCAAGATCGCCGCTCTGGTCCATACTGCAGGTATCGGCCCGAACGGCGGCTCGGCGGCGCAGATCCTCGACATCAATCTCAGCGCGACGATCCGCCTGATCGCCGCAATCCGCGACCATATGGCGCACGGCTCCGCCGCCGTCCTGATCGCGTCGAATTCGGCCTACTTCCCCCTGCCCGCCGAGACCGCCGAAGCCACGGCCAGGGCAACCGCCGTGGACGAAGTGATGGCCCTTGCGGCGATGTGCCCCGACGGCACGGTCGCCTATCCGGTGTCGAAGCTCGGCGTGATGAAGCTGGTCAAGCGCGAGGCGGCGGCTTTTGGCCGAAATGGCGCGCGTATCGTCTCGATCTCGCCCGGCGCGACCGACACCGCCATGGTCGCCAGCGAGCGCGCGCATTCCGCCAATCTCGACGACATGCTCGCGGCGCAGCCGATCCCGCGCATCGCCCAGCCCGAGGAAATGGCCTCGGTCGCGGTCTTCCTGTGCTCACCCGGCGCAAGCTTCATCACCGCCACGGATATCCTCGTCGACGGCGGCATGATCAACAGCTTCGGGCTTTAGGACAGCATCGGCGAACCAAGGCATCGACCATGGACCGGGGACTTGGCGGAGGGTGGAAATCAAGATGAACGACCTCACGAATGCATTCCAGAAACCCTTCAGCGACGAATTGCGCGTGCTGGGCACCGATCCGGTGCCGGCCACGGCCTATTACGACGAGGGCTGGTTCGATCTTGAGCGCGAGGCGGTATTCAAGCGCACCTGGCTGAACGTCGGCCATGTCTGCGAACTGCCGGAACCCGGCAGCTTCATCGTCCGCGAGCTGGAGTTCGCCAGGGCATCGGTAATCATCGCGCGCGGCAAAGACGGAAATATCCGCGCCTTTCACAATGTCTGCACCCATCGCGGCACCCAGCTGACCCGGGAAAAGGAAGGCAAGGCGTCGACCTTCTCGTGCCCCTATCACATGTGGACGTTCGGCAACGACGGACGGCTGTTATCCGCGCCCGACTTCGAGCGGTTCTACATCACCGACAAGGCAAGCTGCGACCTCACCACGGTCTCGGTCGATATCTGCGCGGGGCTGATCTTCGTCAATCGCGATCGCAATCCGAAGCAGGGCCTCAAGGAATTCCTGGGCCCCATGGGCGAGATGATCTCCACCCTGCCGATCAGCCGGGCGACGACCTATGACGAATACGTCTATGACATCGACGCCAACTGGAAGGTGACTTTCGACAACTTCCAGGAGAACTACCACCTGCGCTTCGTCCATCGCCGCACCAACGGAGCGCCGGCGCTCGACAGCAAGCCCAACCCGTTCCACTACCCCGTCGCCTACGACGTGTTCGGGCCGCATCGCATGGATACCAGTCCCGGCGGCGGCATACCCGAGCCCGAGACCAAGCCGCTCGCAAGCCTGCTGCTCGGCAAGTTGGGCGAGCAGGTCATGCTCGACGGCCTGACCGGCGGCCCGCATGATCAGGACTATTTCATCTTCTATCCGAACCTTTACGTCTTCGGAAATCCGACGATGCATTTCACGCACATGGTCATGCCGCTTGCGGCCGGCAAGTCGCGCGGCGTGTTCCGCTTCTACTGGATAGGCGACGACCGCACGGCTCAGGAACGCATCTCGCGCGAACTGGCGCTCGCGTTCGCCCGGGAAATCCATGTCGAGGATTGCGAAACCATCGCCTCGGCCCAGCGTGGCATCGAAAGCGGCGCATTGCAGCATGTCAACTTCCAGGAACAGGAAGTGCTGTGCCGCCACCTGCTTGCCTCCGTGCAGAAGCAGGTCGCGGACCACCTCGCCGAAAGGAGGGAGCGCGCATGAGCACGCAAGTCGCTCTTCCCCCCGGCTTTGCCGCGCTTGAGCCCTTTGTCGCCTGGTGGGCGGCGCCGAGCCTGTCGGAGCGCGACACGCGCCGGCTCGACAGCACTGAAGCCCAGAGACTCGCATTCTACGATGCCGCGAAGGAACTGGCCCCCGCTGCGCTCGAATACCTCGATTCCAGGCCGTTCACCGCATACGACGAGGCCGATCATCGCCTGCTCGACCTGGTGCTGGGGCTGATTCATGCCACGCTGGCAGTCGAGATCGAAAAGGGCGAGGAACACATTCACGCCCGCGGCGCCCGGCGCATGCCGATCGTGCGGGAACGCGCCGATCCGCGAATCCTGACGGCCAAAGCGCACGCAAGCGGCTGATCCGCCATATCGGCGGCCGCGCTCTCGCAAACAGATCACCGCCAATGCTGTCGATTGGGCACATAGAGGAGAGGACCGAACATTATGGCTGGCGAGGTAAACCCGCAAAACGGCGCAGCAGGAGAGACATCGGCACTCCGCGCTGAACATCGCATACGGATCGAGGCCCCGGCGCAAGACGTCTGGGCGGTACTTTCCGACCTTGCAGGGTGGAGCACCTGGAATCCCGTCTATACCGCGCCGGTCTGTGTCCCGAAGGTGGGAGAGACAGTGACGGCCACGGTAACGATGCCGGACTCTCCCCCCAACCCGTTCACCGCCGAGATTTGCGCCTGGGAGCCGAACAGGCGGTTCGGCTGGCATTCGTCCGCCATGGACGGCCAGATGCAGATGACGCGCTACATGGAAATCGAGCCGGTCTCCGACAATAGCTGCATGTTCACCAACGGCGAGGCGTTCGGCGGCGAGATGGGGCCCGTCATCATGAAGGACATGGTCGGCGGTATCGCAAACGGTTTCCGCCTGATGAGCGAGGCCCTGAAGAAAGCGGTTGAAACGCGGTGACGCGAGGCCGGAGGCGAATGGCCACCTGTATCATCGCCATCGCAGGCTTGCAGTCCATCCGAGAGCAGAAATTCGCCCTCGCCGGCCAGGTGCCAGTGCGCGCGTGCGTGAAGGAGAATTGCTATGAAGCTGGGTTTTTCCATGCCCAACATGATCAAGCTGAACGGAATGTCCAAGCCGTGGGAAGCCTCGGTCACGGGGCCGGACCAGCTCCGCCTCGCGCGTTGGGCCGACAAACTCGGCTTTGCCGAGATCGCGGTGCCGGAGCACTACATCATCCCGAACGCCTATGTGCCGCAAGCCGGCCCGCATCACCTGAGCGCCTATGCCGGCATGGCGGCCTATGCCGGCGCCACCGAAAATATCCGGGTCAATTCCTGCATCGCGCTGCTGCCGGTGCTCAACCCGATCATCACCGCCAAGATCCTGGCGACGATGGACTGGATCACCGGCGGGCGCGTCACGATCACCTTCGCCGTCGGCTGGTGCAGGGAAGAGTACGACATGCTGGGTGTGCCCTTCAATGAGCGCGGGGCCAGGAGCGACGAGTACCTCCAGGCGATCATCGCATTGTGGACGCAGGAAAATCCCGCCTTCGAGGGCAAGTACGTGTCGTTCAGAGACGTGACCTTCGAGCCTAAACCGGTGCAGAATCCCCACCCGCCGATCTGGATGGGCGGCGACGCCGATCCCGTGCTGAAGCGGACGGCCCGCTTCGCCACCGGATGGTGGCCGGCGGGCACCCGTCCCGAGGATCTGCCCGCACGCATCGATTTCATCAAGTCGCAGCCCGACTACGGCGGGCAGCTCACCGACGTCTGCTACGGCTTCAACGCCACGTTCCTCGATGCGGGCAAGGAGGTCGTCAGCGATTCCAGCGGACGGGCGGGCATGACCAAGGACCAGATCATCGACCGGATGGGCTGGTACCGGGAACTGGGCGTCACGATCACCGGGATGCCGATTCCTGATGTCGGCGGCATCGAGGAATACATGGACTACACCCAGTGGCTCGCGGAAGAGATCGTCCCGGCAATCGCGTGATGCGCCGGGGGCCAGAAGGGAGACGGCGCGGGTGTCGGATCGGATGCGTCACGGCTTCGCTGCGCGCATGCCAGCCTCGACATCCGCGCCCTTCTGCACGAAATTGATCACGGCTTCCTTGATTTTCTGGTCGCTCGCGAGCCCCTGGGGAAACAGCCAATCGCGAAACAGGACGCAGGCAAGCAGCGAACCGAAGGAAATCCGCGCCGTCAGCTTCGCATCGATCATGGCCTCCTCGCCTCCCCTCGCCGCCGCGAAGGTGGACATCTTGTCGAGGAATTCCTGCAATCCGCTCAAACCGTCGATCCCCCTCACTCCTTCGGTATCGAAGGCCTCCTGGACGATCAGGGACATGAACATGCCGGAGTTTTCCCGCAGGAAGTCCTGCTGCTGGCCGATGTACTCCCGGGCCTGCTCCAGCCATTTCCCCGGATTGTCGCCCTCGAACGGATGAGTCTCGACGAACCGCGTATAATGCTGGTCCAGCGTCTCGAATATCGCACGCTGAAATAAGTTGGCCTTGGTGCCGAAATACTTGAACAGCAGGGCTTCCACGACACCCGCGCGCTGGGCGATCGCCGCCGTCCTCGCGCCTGTATAGCCATTGGCGGTGAATTCCTGCACGGCCGCTTCGAGGAGGCGTTTCGTGATCTCTTCGGGGCTGCGGCGCGGCCGGCGGCGCTTGGCCGGCTGGCCGGAGGACTTCGCCGCATGTGATGTCTTCATCAGGCCCCTCCCTGCCCCACGGCGAACGCCCCGGATTTTTTGCAGGTTCAGTCGAGTTCGATGCCGCCGAGATTCGGTCCGCCGCAGACCGAGATCGTCTCGCCGGAGATATAACTGGAGGCGTCGCTGCAAAAAAAGACGATCATGTTGGCCATGTCGTCGGGCGTGCCTAGCCGGCCAAGCGGCATGGCGGCCCCCATCTCCTCTTCCTTGAGGCCGGCCACCTTCCAGGCCTCGCTCACGCGCTCGCTGGCGATGGCGCCGGCCGCGACGCAGTTGGCGCGGATGCCGAAGCGGCCCCATTCGGCCGCGGTCACCCTGGTGAACATCTGCAGCGCCGCCTTGGCCGCCGAATAGTGCGCGCCGCCCTTCACCCCGTTGACGCCCGCGCCCGACGAGATGTTGACGATGGCCCCGCGCCCCTGCGCGATCATGTGCCTGCCCGCCTCGCGCGTGAGGATGTAGGCCGACTTGGTGTTGAGGTCGAAAATCGAATCCCAGCCCCTGGTCGGGATCGATTCCAGTGGCCCCATGCGGGTACCGCCGGCATTGTTCACCAGAACGTCGATCCGTCCGAATTCCGCCATCGTCCGCTCGACCAGCGCGATGCAGGCATCCTCGCTTTTCACGTCGGTGGGAACGGCAAGGCACGTGTTGCCGCTGGCCTTGGCGACGCGTGCGGCGGCGGCCTCGAGTTCGTCCGCCGTACGGCTGCAGATGACGACACTGGCGCCAAGCCGGGCAAGCTGCAGCGCGGTGGCATAGCCGATCCCGGTCGCGCCGCCGGTGACGATGGCCACGCGGCCGCTGAAATCGAGATGGTCCGTGATCATGTCATTGCCTTCATATCTTGCCCGGCCTGCGCTTCAGGCATCGCCCTGGGCGCCCTTGCCCGCGCCCTTCATGAAATCGGGGCTGATCGCACCGGTGAACACGCCGGTGGCGAAGCCCTGGTCGGTGTAGAGGAAAGCGCCCGTAACCGCGGCATTGAGCGGGCTGTTGAGCAGGATCAGCGGCCAGGCCTGATCCTCGGCGGTGGCGATGCGGCCGAGCGAAGGATAGGGCCATTCGTCGAGAAAGCCTTCGGGCAGCAGCTTTTCCTGCTCGTCCATGAAGGCGGTGCGGGTCGGACAGGGGCCGATGCAGTTGAGGCGGATGCGCCGTTCGAGGCCGAGCTTGACCGCGGCGTTCGCCACCCAGACCACGAGCATTTCCTTGGAAGACAGATAGCCGTCGGCCACGCGGGTTTCCGGGTCGGCCTCGCACCAGGCATAGGCCTCGTCGGGATCGGCGATCGCCAGCATCTCCATGCGCAACGCGGTATTCGCCTGCCAGCCCATCGCCGCGTCGGACGAGATCAGGGCGATGCCGGCCCCGTCCGCCACCGCGGGCAGCAGGCTTTCCACGAACAGGCGCGTGCCGATGTAGTTGACGCGCATGCAATACATCGGGCCCTTGATCATCGGCGGCAGGCCGGCGCAGGGAAAGACGAAGTGGATCGGCGCAACCGCCTTGAGCGCTTCGGCCGTGGCGCGCACGGCCGCAAAGTCCGACAGATCGCACTGGTGGAAGCTTTCGCAGGGCACCTTGGGCTGCTGGATATCGACGATGTGAACTTTCGCGCCCAACTCACCCAGAATGCGGGCAGTGGCCTCGCCCATGCCGGACGCGCCGCCCGTCACCACCACGGTCTTGCCGCGATACCCCAGTCCATCAAGATCATGCATGCTTCAATACCTCTCGTACCAATTCGGCACCGTTGCGCCGCGCCGCATTTTTCCCCGGGAGGGAGGGCGACGCAAACGCAATCATGGCCGCAAACGATGCGGCGGCGATGCTTGTGCTACCTGAAAGTTGCCGCCGTCAACTTCAAATAGTGAATGCTCTACAGACCCGAATCCGGCACCCTGCCCGAAAGGCCCTTCGGGCAGCCGATATTCTGCGGACTGCCTGTGCCCTCCGCCTGTGCGCCACAAGAAGATTGCGTCCCAGCCATAAAAATAGTATATACTATTTACTGTGCAGAGGGCCGGCACCCGAACCGATGAAAGGTGGCAACCATGGCCGAGGACGTTGTCGATACCACCAAACTGGCCGATGCTGCCAGAATCTACTGGCATGAGCTGGCCTATTCGCCGGGCGGTGTCGTCAAGGAAATGGATTACGCCCGGCATACCGCCGGCATCCACCCCTTGCTGCAGGGCATCAAGATCGTCGATTGCGACACGCATTTCAGCGAACCGCCGGACATCTTCACCTCCCGTGCGCCGGCCGGCATGAAGGACAAGGTGCCGTATCAGAAGGTCCACAACGGCGTGACGCGCTGGTTCGTGGGCGACAAGGACTTCGGCATCACCGGGGGCAATGTTATCCGTGCGGACAAGAAGAAGCTGCTCGGCCGGCTCTCCATCCCCACGCTGGAAGAAGGCACGCCGGCGGCGTGGCAGATCAAGCCCCGGCTCCAGGCGATGGACGAACTGGGGATCCATGCGCAGATCTGCTACCAGAACTCGGGCGTCACCCAGGCCGGATCGCTGATGAACCTTGAAGCGGGCGTCGGGGAACTGGTGCTGCGCCTTTACAACGATGCGGCCGCCGAACGGCAGGAGGAATCGGGCCAGCGCCTGTTTACCCTGGCGCACCTGCCACTGTGGAACAAACGGGAAATGGACGCGGAGGCACGCCGCTGCATCGATATGGGGATCAAGGGCTTCGTGCTGCCCGACATGCCCGAATCCTTC
>JBAYPJ010000030.1:0-35471 GCA_041677785.1 Novosphingobium sp.
CCGTTGACGGCGCCGCATCCCGACGCCCCGCAGCAGGGCGCATTGCTCGGGGTTCCCCTGTTCCACGGGACCGGCTGCTTCGCCTGGCTCAACCCCGCGCTCCATGCCGGACGGAAGGTCGTCCTCATGCACCGCTGGGATGCGACGGAAGCGCTGGCATTGATCGAACGCGAACGGCTGACGATCGTCGGCGGCGTTCCGACGATCGCGCTCCAACTCGTCAAGCACCCCGATCGCCTGCGCCATGACCTCACCAGCGTGCGCACGGTCAGCTACGGAGGGGCCGCGGCGCCTCCCGACCTGATCCGCTGGATCCGTGAGACCTTTTCCAATGCCGTTGCCAGCCATGGCTGGGGCATGACCGAGACCGCGGCCCTGGCCTGCACGCACTCCGCGGAAGACTATGCCAACCGGCCGACCTCTTGCGGCCCTGCGGTGCCCGTAGGCGAGATGCAGATACGGTCGATCGAAGACGGCGCGGTGCTGCCCGCAGGGGAAATCGGCGAACTCTGGTTCAAGGGTCCGCAGGTCGTCAAAGGCTATTGGAACGATCCGCAGGCCACCGCCGAAACCTTCATCGACGGCTGGGTCCGCACCGGCGACATCGCCCGGCTCGACGCAGAAGGCTTCTGCTACATCGTCGACCGCGCGCGCGACATGGTGATCCGCGGCGGCGAAAACATCTACTGCGTCGAGGTCGAGAACGCACTGCACAAGCATCCGGACGTGGTCGATGCCGCACTTCTCGGCATGCCTCATCCGCTGCTCGGCGAAGAGCCGGTGGCCGTGGTCGCGCTGGCGCCCGGCGCCACGCTCGACGCCGCGGGCCTGACCGCTTTCGCCGCCGGGCGTCTCGCCACCTTCAAGGTGCCGGCGCGCATCCACATCTGGGACAGGCCGCTGCCCCGCAACGCCAACGGCAAGATCATCAAACGCGAATTGAAGGAAGCGCTCATCACGCCGGCCTGAAGGCAAGTGCAGCGCATAAGTTCGGGGACGGCGCGGACCGATGAAGCGCCAGGCTGGCGTAACGTTCGAAATCATCAAGCGCCGGCGTGCTGCACTTTCGCAGTGCCCGCTTTGCAACTGTCACATTGCCTGACCCGCCCGCCGGTGCATGTTGCGCGGGCAATGGGAAAGAGATGCCGAGGGGACATGAGCTACGCGACCATCCTGGCAGAATATCGCGACGATGTGCTGGTCATCACGCTCAACCGGCCGGATCGTCTCAACGCCGCCCCGCCGCAGATGTTCGACGAAATCCGCGACGCGCTCGCCGGCCTGAACGGTGCGCGCGCGGTGCTCCTGCAAGGAGCGGGCCGCGCCTTCTGCTCCGGCGCGGATACGTCGGGAACTTCCCCCGCCGCACCATACGATCCCGGCGATGCGGTCTATCGGATGCTGACCGAAAACTACGGGCCAACGATGCGCGCGCTGAACGAACTGGGCGTTCCGGTCGTGAGCGCAGTGCGAGGGCTGGCCGCCGGCATCGGCTGCAGCCTCGCGCTCGCCGCGGACTTCTGCCTCATCGGCGATACCGCCTATTTTCTCCAGGCGTTCGTCAATCTCGGCCTCGTCCCGGATGGCGGCGCGACGTGGCTGCTGCCGCGCCTGGTCGGGCGGGCACGCGCCGCAGAGATGATGATGCTGGGTGAGCGCGTTCCGGCCTCCACCGCCTATGAATGGGGGATGGTCCACCGCATGGTGCCGGATGACCGGCTCGACGCGGAAGCGATGGCGCTGGCGGCGCGGCTGGCCGCAGGCCCGACGCTTGCGCTGGGCATGATCCGCCGCAGCATCGCGCAGGCGCTCGAGGCCAGCTATGCCGACTCTCTCGAAATGGAGGCGCGCAATCAGCGGAATGCGCGAAATTCGCACGACGGCATCGAAGGGCTCGCCGCCCTTCGCGCGCGCCGCGCCGCGGTGTTCAGCGGAAGCTAGTCCTATATCAGGACCGGGGCGGGAACGCGCCAAGGGCCGTCGGCGACACGCGGCATGGCGGCGAGAATCTCACGCTCGCGCAGCATCGGCGCCCGCCCCTCCTTGTCCACCTTGACGTAGCCCGGATCGGCCGGGCGGAAGTTGATGAACGCACCGCCGTCCTCGCCGACGTTGAACGAATAGAGCATCCCCTCGTCGATCGCGATCACGGCGCCCGGTTTCAGCGGCCGCATCCCGACATGGATCGTGCCGCCCACGACTACGATCACCTCGTCTTCGGTGTGGAGATGCCGCGTGCCGCGATACGGATCGCAATATTCGACATGGTGGAGCCACAACGAGCAGGTCGGGCACATCGCGTCGGCAAACAACGTGTATTGCATGCCGCCTTGCCCGCCGACCGGGCGCGCCTCCGGCACGATGTGCACCCCGCCGCCCGCACCCGCCGCGCCGCCCGCATCTCGTTCATGGAAATCGAGCAGGATGACGTCGTCGCCCACAGCCTCGATCGACACGCCGCCGCCATGCTCCACTAACACCGCGCCGCCGGCCTTGATCGCCGTGCCGTCGACGACCGCCGAACCGCGCGCCAGATAGATCGCATGCCCGGCCGCCGGCGCATCGAACGCGACCTTCGCGCCGTGCTGCAAGTCGAAGCGCCACAGCCAGATCGGCCGATCCTCCCCCGTCAGTACGCCAGTCGTGCGCGCGCCGCCCGAGACGCTGCGGCCGGCGACTTGCGGAAGTCCCTCCGAAACGCCCTCCGCCATGTCGGTGAAGACGATCTTGCCCATCGCGCTCTCTCCTGCTGGTCTTGTTGCCCGGGCACTCTCCTTCTCGCCGGCCCCGGGCACAATCCGCACCGCTCTGCAAAAGCGCACTTTCCGCTGCGCAATCACTTTGCCGGACCGGCTTGTGGGCCATGGCGAAGTTCTGCACTCTCCCTGCAAAACAGCGTCGGGCAACGCCCCGCGCGACAACCATTGGAGAGCAGCATGGCCGACCAGGGCTTCGCCATGAACGATATGATCCTGATCAGCGTCGACGATCACATCGTCGAGCCCGCGGACATGTTCGAAGGGCGCATGCCGGAAAAGTTCAAGGATCGCGCGCCCCATGTCGTGACCGACGAGCAGGGCCGCTATTCCTGGCAATTCGAAGGGCGCAGGACGCTCAACGTCGCGCTCAACGCCGTGGTCGGCCGGCCGCGCGACCAGCTCGGCTTCGAGCCGAACGCCTACGACCATATCCGCAAGGGCTGCTACGACGTGCATGCCCGTATCGACGACATGAACGTCAACGGCATCTTCGGTTCCCTCAACTTCCCGACTTTCCCGGGCTTCTCGTTCGAGACCTTCGGCCGGGTGAAGGACCGCGAGCTCGCACTGGAGGCGGTGCGCGCATACAATGACTGGCATATCGACGCCTGGTGCGGCCCCTATCCCGAGCGCTTCATTCCGATGGTGTCGCTGCCGGTGTGGGACATGCCGGCGGCCGTCGCCGAGCTCAAGCGCTGCATAAAGAAGGGCGCGCGAACCATCTCGCTGCCGCCGTTCGTGCACACGATGGGCGGGCTGCCTTCGATCCACGACGACTATTGGAAGCCGCTGTGGACCGCGCTGGTCGACGAAGGCATCCCGATCTCGATCCATCTCGGCGCCGGCGGAGGATCGGACCACGTGACGATGGACAGCCCGATCGGCGCGCTGCTCTCCAAGGGCACGCTTTCGTCGCAGACGGTCGCCGCGGAATGGCTGTGGTCCGACATTTTCCGCCAGTTCAAGGACCTCAGGATCATTCTGTCCGAAGGCGGGATCGGCTGGCTGCCCTATTTCCTCGAGCGCGTCGACCTCACCCACAAGAACCACGGCGCATGGATGCGCAAGGACTGGGGCGGCAAGCTGCCGAGTGAGGTATTCCGCGAGCATTTCTACGTCTGCTTCATCGAGGACGAGTCCGGCGTCGACCAGCGCAAGCGCATCGGCGTCGACATCATCACTTTCGAATGCGACTATCCGCATGCCGACGTGACCTGGCCGGAAACGCCCGAAGTGCTGTGGAACAAGGAGTTCAGGCAGGGTGCCATCGGCCGCGAGGATATCGACAAGATCACTCATCTGAACGCGATGCGCGCGCTCAACTGGGATCCGTTCGGCAGGATCGCCAGGCATGAGGCCACCGTCGGCGCGTTGCGCGCGCGAGCGACGCACGTCGACATGACGCCGATCACCCATGGCGGCATCGCGCCGGCGGAAGGCGAGACGAACGGGTTCATCACCGCCGGCGACGTCCTCAAGCGCCAGTTCCCCGATCAGCTCCGGCCGCCGGAGGGGCGCACGCTGGAGCAGGCGTGATGGCCATGCCCGCGATGGCGGACCTGCATCCCGCCGTCCGCACGCGGCGCGAGGATCTGGCCGCCCTCTACCGCATCATCGCACGCGCGAGATGGGACGATCTCATCTTCACGCACATCTCGGCGCGCGTCGAGGGCACCGACGACCAATTCCTGATCAACCCCTTCGGCTTCACCTTCGACGAGGTTTCCGCGTCGAACCTTATCCAGATCGACGTCAGGGGCACCAAGACCGCGCCGAGCCGGCACGAGCCGAACACGGCCGGCTTCCATATCCACAGCGCGGTCTATCGCGCACGGCCCGACGTCAATTTCGTCATTCACCTGCATACCGAGGACAGCATCGCGGTCTCTTGCCAGGAAAGCGGCCTGCTGCCGCTGTCGGAGCACGCCGCGGTCCTGCTCGGCGAGATCGCCTATTGCAGCTACGACACGCAGCTCCTCGAGCATCCGCGCCGCATGGCCGAGGCGCTGGGCGACCGGAGCATCCTCATGCTCCGCAATCATGGCACGCTCTGCGCGGGATCGAGCGCCGGCGACGCCTATTTGCGCACGCATTTCCTCCAGAAGGCCTGCGCCGCGCAGGTTCGCGCGCTCACCGCGCAGGTGCGGCCGATCTCGGAGGCCGCGCTTGCCCAGGCCGCCAGCTTCTTCGCGCGGATGAACGCCGGCGACGCGGCATGGGCCGCGCTGCTGCGCGGGCTGGATCGCGACGGCGTGGATTATCGCTAGGGGCGCGGCGGCATGGCGTTGATCGATCCGGCAAGGACCGGGCTCGCCTCGCTGATGGACGCGCGCTCGATCGCGATCCTCGGCGCGTCGGAGAACGCTGGCAATCCCGCCGGCCGCGCGATCCTCTACAACCTCCAGAACGACTTTCGGGGACGCATCTATCCGGTGAATTCCAAGTATGCGCAGGTGCATGGGCTGACCGCCTACCCGTCGCTGGCCGAACTGCCCGAGACGGTCGACCTCGCTATCGTCGCGGTTCCCCAGGCGCGAATCGGAGAAGCCATTCGCGACGCGCGGGTTCGCAATTTCGTCGTCTTCGCCGATGGCTTCCGCGAGACCGGCAACCTAGCCGGTGAGGAAGCGATCGCAGCCGCGGTGCGGGCGCAGGGAGCCCGCATGCTCGGTCCGAACTGCCTCGGCCTCATGAACCGCGAGGCCGGGCTGGTGGCCTCCTTCACCCCTTCGTTCGCCGCCATGCCGCGAGGCAAGCGATCGGGCGTCGCCGTGATCAGCCAGAGCGGTGCAATCGGCTCCTATTTCTGCGTCCAGGCGGAGCTCGCCGGGCTGCTCGTCCAGGAATGGGTCTCGACCGGCAACGAAGCCGACCTCGATGTGTGCGACTTGCTCGAATATTACCTCGCGCGCGAGGAGATCCGGGTGCTCGTCGTGCAGTGCGAAGGACTCGACGTGGCGCGTTTCGCCGGATTGCTCGATGCAATCGACACATCGGGCAAGCTGCTGCTGATCGCCAAGGGAGGCCGCAGCGAAACGGGCGAGCGCGCCGCCGCGTCGCATACCGGCGCGCTCACGGGCGACGATGTCGCGTTCGACGCGCTGCTGCGCGGGCATCGCGCGATCCGGACGCAATCGACCGTCGAGCTGATCCAGCTCGCCGGCGCCGCGGCGATGAACGCCATTCCGCGCGGCCGGCGGATCGGAATCCTCTCGGCCTCCGGAGGCGCGGCCATCCTGATGGCGGATGAGGCGGCCGATCTTGGCCTCGCGCTTCCCGATCCGCCGGCCACGCTGGCCCCGGCGCTCGCCGAACTCGGCCGGACCACGATCATCAATCCGGTCGATCTGACCGGCCGGATGATCTCGTCGCCAACGCTGTTTTCGCAGGCGTTGACGGCCATGGCCGATCCGGCATGCTTCGATGCGCTCGCCATCTACCTCGGCGGCTCGACCACGGATGAGGACGCGCGCGCTTGGCTGATCCCGCAACTCGGCGAGGTCAGGGCGCATAGCGGCCTGCCGCTGTTCGTATGCGGTGCGGACGTGGCAGGGTTCGGAACCGCGCTCGCCGAAGCGGACATCCCGCTCTATCCCGACGGCATCGCCGCCATGCGTGTCCTGGCGCCGCTCGCCGGGATTGAGACGACGCTGCTCGGCGGCGAGCGCTGGGCTGCGCGCAACCTGGCGCCACTGGCCGACGCAGCCGGAGAAGGCCCGATCAAGCGGCGCCTCGCCGAGGCCGGGCTGAACGTCCCGGCCGGGCTCGCCGCGGCCGATGCCGATGGCGCCATCGAAGCGGCATCCCGGATCGGCTATCCGGTGGTGTTGAAGCTGGCCGCCGCAGGACTGGAGCACAAGTCCGACATCGGCGGGGTGATGCTCGGCATCTCCGGCGATAAGGAATTGCGCGCCGCGGCCGAGGGCATGGCGCGATCCGCTGAGGCTGCCGGCCTCTCCAGCTACGGCTTTCTGGTCGAGCAGCAACTCGGCCGCGGCATCGAACTGATCGTCTCGGTCCGCCGCGACCCGCAATATAGCCTGTTGCTGATTGTCGGAATGGGTGGCGTCTACACCGAGATCCTCCGCGACGCCGTGGTCGAACCGCTCCCGTCGAGCGACGCGCGGCTGGAGGCGGCGCTGCGCGGCATGCGCGGCTGGCCGCTGCTGCAGGGCGCGCGCGGCGGCGCGGTGATCGACAGCGCCATGCTGGTCGCACAGTTGCGCGAGATCGCCCGGGCGTTGGCCGGACTGGTCGAAGCGAGCGGAGTGCGCGAGGTCGAGCTGAACCCGGTGATCGCCGGAACCAACGGCCTGTGGATCGCCGACGCGGTCGCCTATCGGTGATGCTCCGGCCGGCAGCGGATCGGACAAGCGACAGGAGCGGATCATGAAGGTCCTCGTGATCGGCGGCACCGGGCCGAGCGGCCCCTATCTCCTGCGCGGCCTGCTGGATCGCGGCCACGACGTGACCATCCTCCATCGCGGCGTGCACGAACCGGACGACTTGCCACCGGTCCGCCACATTCATGCAGATCCGCATTTCGAGGCGACGCTGGGCCCGGCGATCGGGCTTGCGACGTATGACGTCGTGTTCGCGCTGTATGCGCGGCTGGAGGTGACCGCTCGGGTGCTTGCCGGCCGCTGCGGCCGGATCATCGGCGTTGGCGGACGACCGATCTATGCCGGCTATCTCGATCCGGCCTCGGTTTTCCCGCGCGGCATGCGCGTGCTGGCCGACGAAGACAGCCCGCTCGCCGATCCGGATCGCGGGACCGATCCCCGCACCGCAGGGTTCGTCGCCAGGATGCGCGCGGCGGAAGCGGCTCTGTTCCAATCCCATCCGTCGGCGACGCTGTTCCGTTATCCCTATGTCTATGGCCGGCGGGCGCTCGGCACGCTCGAATGGTCGGCGATCAAGCGTATCCGGGACGGCCATCGCGCGATCAACCTGCCTCAAGGCGGAGTCGCCGTCAGCACGCGGTGCGCGGCGGAGAACGCCGCGCATCATCTGCTGCTCGCGCTGGATCGGGAGCGGGCATCGGCCGGCGAGGTATTCAATTGCGCCGACGACCGCCAATACTCGCTCGCGCAATGGGTGGAACTGATCGCCGCCGAGATGGGCGCGCGATTGCGGGTGGTGGACGTGCCGGACGCGCTGCGTTGGACGGTTTCCCATTTTCTCGTGCTTGCCGGCAGCGTTTCCGACACGGGGCTGATCGACAACGCCAAGGCGAAGCGTGTGCTGGGCTATCGCGACGTGGTCGCGCCGGAAGCCGCGCTTGCCGATGCAGTGCGCTGGTATGTCGCCAATCCGGTAGATTGGCAGCGCGACCCCAATTACCCCGACCGGTTCGACTATGCGCTCGAAGCACGCGTGCGCGCGGCGCTCGACCGGCTCGAACGCGAATTCTCCGGGGAGAATCCCCACCAGCTTCCGGTCCACAGCTATGCCCATCCGAAGGCCGCATCGCTCGGCACCGACGACAAGGGCCGGTGATCCGCCGGTCTCTGCTCAAAACGGGCGAACTCCTCCATCCGCCGTCAGGATCGGGCTCCCGCCTCTCGCCCTGCCGCACGGCTGGCGAGCAGATAGAACGCCGCACCGGCGAGGTGGAAGCCCAGCATCGCGAACAGCGCCCAGCGCAGCGACATCACCGGCCCCACCGCGCCCAGCGCATCGCTGATCACCCCGGTCAGCAGCGGCCCGACGGACAGGCCGACGCCGCTGACGCCGAACAGCACGATAGCCGACGCCATGGCGTGCATGCGGCTGTCGATGATCGACTGGATCGAAGCGAAGGAGGGCGCCCCGCACATCAGATAGCTGGCCTGGAAGAAAGTGATTCCGCCAAGGAACAGCCAGAAATTCTGCGTGAACAGTGCTCCAGCAAACACGAGCGGACCAGCCGCAATCGCCAACCCAATCCCGGCGAGCGTAACATGCGCACCGCGGTCGCGAAGCCGGTCCCCCATCCAGCCGCCCAGCAGCGTGCCGAGCGTTCCCGCCGCCGCGAGCGCGAACCCGAAGCTGAGGCCGACCTCGGCCGTGGTCAGGCCGAAGCTGCGGATGACATAAGCCGGCCCAAACGCGGTGATCGCAGCGCCCGAGGTCCCGGCCAAGGTCATCGCCACGATAATCCATCGGAGCGATGGCGTCCGCCAGATCGTGGATACAGCCTCCTCGATCGTTGCACCGCGCGATTTTTCCGCGCTGCGCTGCCGCTTGCGCTCCGGCTCGCGAACGGTACCAAGGATCAGCAAGGTGAGGATAACACCCGGCACGATCGCCATGATCAGGGCTGTCCGCCAGTTGGCGAGATCGTTGATCCAGCCGCCGAGCACCAGCCCGAGCAAGCCGCCGAGCGGCGAGCCGACGAGGAACACCGAGATCGCCCGGCTGCGATGGCTCGCCGGCACATAATCCGCGATCAGCGAGTGCGAAGCTGGCGTGCAGGTCGCCGAGGCTGCGGCTACGCCAGCGCGCGACAGGGCGAGCGTCCAGAAGCCGGGGGCAAGGCCGCCCAGGGCCGTGCAGGCGCTCCAGACAAGGACGCTCCATCCGAGCAACTTGGATCGCGATCCGCGATCCGCGAGGTTGGCCATCGGTATGCCGGCGGCCGCGTAGACGCCGGCGAAGGCCAGTCCAGTCAGCAGCCCGACTTCGGTGTCCGAAAGCCGCAAATCCCGCCGTATCGCCTCGACGAGGATGATCGGCAGGCGGCGGTCGATGTAGCTGACCGTCATCGCGAACATCAGCACGACGGTGACATACCAGGCGTAGGCCGACGTATTTTCCGCCGGCCTTGCTTCATCGTTGCGATCCCGCTTCACCATCCACGCCCCCTTGCTTGATCCCGGCGGCCATGTTGCTCAAAATCGCGGCTCGACGTTACAGCAAAGCGGCGAAGCCCGGCCCTGCGAGATTGCAGATCGTGCTGCGCGGTTCAGGGTTGCTGATTTCACACCCCACTTTGTAGATTTTTAATCGCGAAACAACACATCATAAGATGTGTGGGCCAAGCTCAGATTCAGAGCGCCAGGAGCCGATCATAAAATCGGTTCCCCGCAAGGGAGGGGAGATATGCTAAATAATTCCTACAGCAAGCTTCGTGGACTTTTCTTGTCTGGAACAACCGGAATGGTATTCGCAATCTCCGCCACTCCGACTTTTGCCCAAGACGAGCCTACGGCCACTACGCCGACCGACCAACAGATTCACGACGACGCTGCTTTTTCTGACAACACCGACATCGTCGTCGTCGCCCGCGGTCGTCAGGAGCGGCTGCAGGACGTACCGGTAGCGGCGTCGGTGCTGAATCCGCAAGAGATCGACCGCGTGGGCAACAACATCGCCTCGCTGACGACGCTGGTTCCGTCGCTGCGCGTATCCCGTGCGGGTGCCGGCAACGGCGGGTCGATCTCGCTGCGCGGCGTCGCGACGTCTATCGCCAACGCCGCGCTCGAGCAGAAGGTCGCGATCAATATCGACGATGTCCAGATCGCCCGTGCGCGCGTAATCATGCAGGGCTTCTTCGACACCCAGTCGGTTCAGGTCCTCAAGGGGCCGCAGGCGCTGTTCTTCGGCAAGAACGCGACGGCGGGCGTCGTCTCCATCCAGAGCGCCGAGCCGGGTCCGGAGACCGAAGGCTATGCGCGCGCCGGCTATGAGACCGAGGCGTCCGAGTATGCGTTCGAAGGCGCGATTTCGACGCCGCTCACCAGCACGCTGCGCGTGCGCGTTGCCGGCCGCTATTCGCACATGACCAAGGGCTACATCAGGAACGATGCGCCGATCGTCTTCCAGACGCTCGACAACGCCTATACGCAGGCGAACGTCAGTTCGGGACCGCGGATGAAGCAAGCGATCGGACGCATCGCGCTGGTATGGGAGCCGGCCCCCACCTTTACCGCCAAGCTCAAGGTATCGCTGGCGTCTTCGCGGACCCAGGGCAGCCGCGACGGCATCGGCCAGTCGGTCTGCGCCCCCGGCCAGACCAACCAGGGCACGACCGGCGGCGTTCCCGCCCAGCCATTTGACGATTGCCAGGTGAATAGCACCGCCGTCTGGGGAACGCTGCCGGCGAACATCGCTGCCGGCTGGCCGGAATCGCGCGGCGGCTTCGGCTTTGCCGACTATGACGGCAAGCTCGCCTCGCTCAACATGAACTACAAGTTCGGCAACCTGACGCTCACCTCGATCACCGGCTACTACAAGCTGAACACCGCAGAATGGAGCGATTCCGCTTATACCGCCTATACCTACACATCAGGCGGCAGCGAGGAAGACTACCACCAGATCTCGCAGGAACTCCGCCTCGCCTCGAATTTCGATTCGCCGTTCAACTTCACCGTCGGGGCGTTCTGGCAGAATACTTCGCGCAAGAGCATCGGCACCGGCCGTACGCGCGGTAACGTGCCTCCGGATCCGCGCAACGGGCGCACAAACCAGTATAGCAACCTTGCTGAGCAGGACAGCACGACGCTTTCGGCCTTCGCGCAGTTCAGCTGGAAGTTCCTGCCGGGTTTCGAACTGGCTGGCGGCGCGCGCTACACGCATGACGAGCGCAATGGACGTATCGGTAACACCTTCCTGAACCAGACCACGCCGGGGAGGTTCCTGGCCGAGGGGCTGTTCACCAACGCGAAGACCTCATCCGATGACATCTCGCCGGAAGTGACGCTGAGCTACAAGCCCAGCGACGACGTGATGATCTATGCAGCGTACCGCACCGCCTCGCTTGCGGGCGGCATCACGGCGCCGAGCACGATCTCGGCGACCACCGTCGCGAAGATGACCTATGCGCCGGAAAGCGTCGAGGGCTTCGAGGGCGGCGTGAAATTCACAATCTTCGACAGGGCGCTGCGCGGTAACCTGACCGCATTCCGTTACACTTACCGTGACCTGCAGACTTCGGCTTTCGATTCGAACCTGTTTACGTATCTGCTGGACAACGTCGGCAAGGCGCGATCGGAAGGCATAGAGGTGTCGCTCGATTACAGCGTCACGCCAGAGCTGTCGCTGCGCACCGAAGCCGCCTGGGTGAACTCGAAATATATCAGCTTCCCGGGCGCTCAGTGCTACAGCGGGCAGACTGCGGCCCAAGGCTGCACCCCGAGCGGACAGGACTTGTCGGGCCGCACCTTCCCGCGCGCGCCGAAATTCTCGCTTAGCGCGAGCGCGACTTACGACACGCCGATCAGCGCCAACTGGAATCTGGGCCTGTCGACCGACCTTCGCCACAGCTCGAGCTATATCTATGTCGAGACGATGAACCCGGTCGCGTTCCAGAAGGCATACACCACCATCGACGCCGGGGTCCGTCTGTATAACGACGACTGGGAGCTGGCATTTATCGGCCGCAACCTGGGCAACGTCTATTACGCCACGGTCGGCAACGATCAACCGAGCGGCCGCAATTCGCAGGTCTGGACCTTCATCGGCCGGCCGCGCGAATTGCTGTTCCAGGTCACGCGCCGGTTCTGACACCGGGCTTGGGGTCGCCGGGCGACGGGCCGGCGACCCCAGCCGTGCGATCCGCCAATCCGAAGGTCGTCGCGATGATCATGTCAGCTTCGGATCTTCAAAAGCGGCTCGGCGACGGCGTGTTCGTCTGGCCGCATCCCAAGGGGGCCCTTCCCGTCTTCGTCGAACCGGCCGATCCGGCGCTCGCCAGCGCCCGGGCTGCAAGCGTCGACTGGCTGGAAACAGCCCTCCCCACGCTCGAAGATGCGCTGCCCATATTCGGGGCGATCTGCCTGCGCGGCTTCCCGGTTCGCGACAGCGCCGACTTCGCGGCACTCGTCGGCCACTTCCACAACGATCCGCTCGGCTATTCGGGCGGCGCCGCCCAGCGGACGCGGGTTTCCGGCACGGTGTTCGAAACGACGAAAGTCGCCCCGCACATCAAGGTGACGCTGCATCAGGAAATGGCCTATCTGCCGCGCTATCCGCGCCAGATCGCATTCTATTGCCGCAAGCCGGCCGACACCGGCGGCCAGACGATCCTGTCCGACATGCGCAAGGTCGTGCGCTCGATCGACCCGGCCTTCCACGCGGAGCTCAAGCATCGCGGCCTGATCCATGTGCGCAACTTCCGGGCGGCGTCGAGTCCCGACGATCCCGCCTTTCTGACCAGCCACAAGACATGGATGGCGACGTTCGATACCGACGATCCGCGCAAGGCCGAAGCCGACTGCGACGCAATGGGGCTCGAGCATGACTGGCTCGACGACGGCAGCTTCTCGGTCACCTATCGCTCGTCGGGCTTCGCGCGCCATCCGCGCACC
Source organism: Novosphingobium sp. (assembly GCA_041677785.1). Taxonomy (GTDB): domain Bacteria; phylum Pseudomonadota; class Alphaproteobacteria; order Sphingomonadales; family Sphingomonadaceae; genus Novosphingobium. The sequence goes on from JBAYPJ010000030.1 coordinate 13,049, forward strand.
GGCGAGGAACTGTGGTTCAACCAGCTCCAGTCGGAGGCCCGCCGCTTCGTGCTGGGGGCGGAATACGACGCCTATGTCGATTACTACCGGGGCCGCCGACCGGCGGTGGAGATGCGTTTCGCCGATGACGGGACGCTGATCGATCCCGAGCATATCGTCGCGCTGATGCCGGCGTTCGACACCCACATGACCTCGTTCGCCTGGCGCGCGGGCGACGTGATGCTGGTCGACAACATCTACACCGCGCACGGCCGCAACCCGTTCACGGGCAGCCGCGACGTCCAGGTCGCCCTGAACTTCTAGCTCGCGAACAGAGGAGCCGGAGATGTTGCTGGAGTCCGTCAGCTCAGGCGCCGTCCACGAAATCAGCGAAGCCGAATGGCAGGTGCGCGTCGACCTCGCGGCCTGCTACCGCCTCGTCGCCCACTACGGATGGGACGACGCCTTGGGAACGCACATCTCCGCGCGCGTGCCGGGCGCGGAGGAGCATTTCCTGCTCAATCCCTACGGCATGATGTTCGGCGAGATGCGGGCGAGCGAACTGGTCAAGATCGACCTCGACGGCAACATCATCACGCCGACCCCACACCGAGTGAATGCAGCCGGCTTCACCGTGCATAGCGCGGTGCATGCCGCCCGGGCCGACATCAGCTGCGTAATCCATCTGCACACGATGGACGGCGTAGCCGTCTCGACGCTTGCGCGGGGGCTGCTCCCCCTCGCGCAGGGATCGATGCTGCTACAGCCGCACCTTGCCTACCACCGCTACGAAGGCGTAGCGTTCAACCTTGCCGAGCGCGAGCGCCTGCAGCGCGACCTTGGCGACCGGTCGCTCATGATCCTGCGCAATCACGGCACGCTGGCCACCGGCCCGACGGTGGCCGACGCCTTCGCCGCAGCCTATCGGCTGGAACGGGCGTGCACGATCCAGATCCGGGCAATGTCGACCGGCGTCGTCCTGCAGGCGGTCGATCCGGACGTTACGGGCCGGGTCGAGGAGCAGAGTCGCCAGATCGGCATGGAGAGCCGCACGAACCGCGAGCTTGCCTGGCCGGCGCTGCGGCGCATGCTGGATCGCATCAATCCGGGCTATGATGCCTGAAGCGTCGGAAACCCGGGATCTGCATGTCCACGCCGCGCTGGCGCGCGCGGTTTCGGACAACGGCGTCGATACGATGTTCGGCGTGATCGGCGACGCCAACCTCTACATGGCGGACAGTTTCGTCCGGGACTGCGGAGGCCAGTTCGTTTCCGCCGCGAACGAGGCAGGGGCGGTGCTGATGGCGCTCGGCTGCGGCTATGTTTCGGACAGGCTGAGCGTCGCCACGGTCACGCACGGGCCAGCATTGTGCAACACGATGACGGCGCTGGTGGAGGGCGTGAAGGGCCGTGTTCCACTGCTGCTGCTATGCGGCGACACCCCGATGGACGAACGCGCCAACTTCCAGGACATCGCCCAGCGCGAAGTGATCCTGGCAGCGGGCGCGGGTTTCGAGCAGTTGCGCGGGCCGGACAGCGTCGCCGAAGACGTGGCGATCGCCATCCGCCGCGCGTGGCTCGAACGGCGCCCGGTCGCGCTCAACATGCCACGCGAATATCAGTGGCTCCGTTGCAGCTATGCCCCCCGCCTGGCGAGGCTTGCCGACAACCGCGCGATCGTGCCGGAAAGCACGGATCTGGACAACGCCATCGGCATCATCGCCGCCGCCCGCAAGCCGGTCGTGCTTGCCGGTCGCGGCGCGGCGAACCCGGAGGCGCGCACGGCGCTGATCCGTCTCGCCGCGCGCATCGGCGCGCCGCTGGCGACGACGCTGAAGGGCGCCGGCCTGTTCGCAAGCGAGCCCTACGATCTGGGGGTTTTCGGGACCCTGAGCTCGCAACCCGCGACCGACATCATCCTCGACGCCGACTGCATCGTCGCCTTCGGGGCCAGCCTCAACCGCTACACCAGTTCGAAAGGCACGTTTCTCGACGGCAAGCGCGTCATCCAGGTCAATGCCGATGCCGCTGAGGTTGGCCAGCATGCATTGCCGACCATAGGAGTGATCGGCGATGCCGCCCGCACGGCGGACCTGTTCGTGAAGTGGCTCGACGCCGCGGAGATTCCATCATCGGGCTTTCGTCAGCCGGAGATGCTGGCCGCACTCGCCGTCGCCGATCCCGTCCGCGAGTGCGGTCGGCCTGCCGCGCCGGGCATGCTCGATCTGGCGCGCGTGATCGCCGCGCTCGACGAGGCGATTCCGGATGACCGGGTGCTCGTCAGCGACGGCGGGAGGTTTCTGCTCCAGCCGTGGAAGATCATGAAGGTCAAGCAGCCCCGCAGCTTCGTCTTCACGCTGCACTTCGGCTCGATCGGGCTGGGCCTCGCCGAAGCGATCGGTGCGGGCAAGGCGGCTCCGGGCAGGCCGATAACATTGTTGACGGGCGATGGCGGCTTCATGCTCGGCGGACTGGCCGAATTCAACTCAGCCGTGCGCGCAGGCACGGATCTGATCGTGCTGCTGTTCAACGACGGGGCTTACGGCGCGGAGCATATCCAGTTCCGGATGAAACATATGGACCCCGCGCTGTCCATGTTCGACTGGCCCGACTTTGCCGAGGTCGCGCGGTCGCTGGGCGGCGATGGCGTCACCATCCGGACCGAGGCCGATCTACCCGGTGCGCGCGAGGCCATTGCCGGCAGGAGGCGCCCGTTGCTGATCGACATCAAACTCGATCCCGACCAGATGCCTTCGGTGCGCTGAGCGGTTCGGCTCCGGCGCGCAGCATCGCCTTTTCCAGCCGCCTCTCACGCATCACGATATAGACGCTGCTCATGGCGATGAGCACGGCACCGGCCCAGGTCGTCCAGACGGGCAGCACGCCGAAGAACAACAACCCGTAAAGGCTCGCCCAGATGATGCTCGAATAGTCCATCGGCACGACGGTCGAGACCGGGGCGTATTTCAACGCCGAGCTCACCGCCAGTTGGCCAAGCGTCCCCGTCACGCCGATGGCAACCAGCATGCCCCACGTCCACGGATCATGCGGCGTGAAATGGAACAGATAGAGGATCGCGAGCGGCGGAACGGGCAATGCCGAAAAATAGAAGACCATGGCGATGACGCCCTCGGTCTTGGCCATGTGACGCAGCAGGATGGGAACGATCGCGCCGACGACCGCGCCGCACAGCGCCATCAGGACTCCCAGTGCCGGAAGATCCCCGCTGCCCGGCCGCGCCACGATCAACACGCCCGCGAAGCCGACCAGCACCGCGCCCCAGCGATGCCATCCCGGCCGTTCGGCTAGGAAGACCGCCCCCAGTATCGTCGCGAAGATCGGGATCGTGTATTGGAGCGTCACCGCCTCGGCCAGGGGCAGCATCGCGACCGACGAGATGATCAGCATCATGCCCGTCAGGCCGATCGCCGCGCGCACGGTGTGCGCACCGATCCGCCGTGTCTTGAGCGCGACCAGACCGGGACCGCACCAGGCAAGCGCCACGAGAAGCGGCACGGCGGTCGCCTGGCGCCAGAACAGGATTTCGGCGAGCGACGCCCCCCGCTCTTCAGCGAGCTTGATGAACGCGTTCATCGTCGAGTGGAAGAAGACCGCCACGAGGCGCATCAGCAAGCCGAGCATGACGCGGTCGTTCGTTTCGCTCGCCATCGTCGAGCGATAGGTTCCCGCTCCAACCTGCCGCAAGCGACATCTTTGCGGCTCCTGCTGCGCTTTTCCAACTTGGGCGCAACCAACTCGTCCCCAATACTCGGCAATTCAGCAAGGCGGCTCAGCCGGCGACCGACCGTCGCCGCATCATCGCTGCAAGGGGGCGAACGATGCCGGTCAAAGCCTGTGGCCCCCATGCTCCCGACGAGGTCGATCCATCGATCGAGATCGCGTTCCGCGGCGTTTGCCATTCCGATCTGCACGTGGGCCCGCAACGATTGGGGCCGCACGCTCTCCCCCTGCGTTCCCGGGCACGAGATCGTCGGCCGGGTAAGCGCAATCGGCGATGCGGCCCATCGGATATCGGCGCGGATGGCCCGACCTTTCAAAGCACCCAGCCGAACCCTCCAGCATGAGGTCCGCCATGCACCTCCCCAGCTCGATGACCGCCATCTCGATCGACCCCGACCGGCGCGGCGCCGAGGCCTTGCAGCCGACCACAATCGCACTGCCCCAACCCGGTGCCGGGGAAATCCTGATCCGCGTCGCGGGCGCAGGGGTCAATCGGCCCGATCTGATCCAGCGAGACGGAGGCTATCCGCCACCACCGGGCGCGCCGGAGACCCTGGGGCTGGAGGTGTCGGGAACGGTCGCCGCGCTGGGAGGCGGTGCGGAGCGTTGGCGCGTCGGCGACGAGGTCGTCGCGTTGCTGGCGGGTGGCGGCTATGCTGAATATGTCACGGTCGACGAGCGGCACGCGTTACCACGCCCACCTGCGATCGATCTTATCGACGCGGCGGCGCTACCGGAAACGGTCTTCACGGTCTGGACCAATCTGTTCGAGCGGGGCGCGCTCAAGCCGGGCGAGACCGTGTTGATCCATGGCGGCTCTGTCAAACCAAACGCCCCGGTTGGCCGAGCACCCGCTCTGCGCTAGCCCACGGCATGCCTCGCCCACGCAAACCCGCAAGCCCCTTCCGCTATTTCAACTCCTCGCCCGAGGTCATCCGCTTGGTGGTGCTTATGTACGTCCGGTTCCCGCTCTCATTGCGGAACGTTGAGGATCTGCTGTTCGAGCGCGGCATCGACATCTGTCACGAAACCGTCCGCCATTGGTGGAACCGCTTCGGCCCGATGTTCGCAGCGGACATTCGTCGGCAGCGGGTGAGCCGGATGCGCGGCTACCGCCACTGGAAATGGCATCTCGACGAGATGTACGTGAAGGTGAATGGCGAGATGGTCTACCTCTGGCGCGCGGTCGACCACGAGGGCGAGGTGCTCGAAAGCTACATCACCAAGACCCGCGACAAGGCCGCAGCCCTGCGGTTCATGAAGAAGACGCTGAAGCGCCACGGCTCGCCTGAGGCCATAACCACTGACGGGCTACGATCCTACAGGACCGCGATGAACGAGCTTGGCTGCGCCGACAAACAGGTGGTGGGCAGGTGGGCGAACAATCGCTCGGAATGTAGTCATTTGCCCGTGCGCAGGAGGGAGCGGGCGATGCTCCGCTTCCGACGGATGAAGACCCTACAGAAGTTCACATCGGTCCATGCATCCGTCCACAATCACTTCAACCAGGAACGCCACCTCGTCGATCGCCAGACCTACAAGCAGCGCCGCTCGGCCGCCTTGGCCGAGTGGCAAAACCTTGCGGTATGACGTGAAGTGACCTCCGGGCGTAGTGCATCCGGTGGAGACGGGTTCGCATTAGACTGACAGCACCGCCATCATCCATTGATCCAATTGATATTTTAAGGTTCGCGCGCCGGTTCCCTACCGGCGCAGAGACCGTTCCGTCCCCCGCTTCGCCCTCAGGCCGCTTCGCGCCGCCTACGGCCAACACTGGCGATGGAGGCGTCGATGCACTAACAATCCACGCGGACCACTCGGGAGGGGCCGGTCAGCGCCCGCAGGGCTGACAGCGCCGCTCTGTATGATGGAGCCTGAGGGGATTAATATGCACCGCGGTTCCGGGGCAGGTGGCGTCTGCTGGCCTGCCATGCCAGCTTCCATCTTGCCTGGTCCGATACTTCTCGCTTCCGCTGCCCTGCTACTGCCTCTCTCGAATGCCGCCATCGCGAAAAGCGTCAAGGGCGATGAGGAAATCATCGTGGCCGGTATCGGCGAACAACGGTTGCTGCTCGACGCCAGGAGTGAGACAGGCAGCCGCCTTCGCCTCAGCGTGCGCGAGACGCCCGCGATCGTGGACATTCTCTCGCAGGAATTGATGCAGGAGCGCGGCCTTCGCACCAGCATCGAAGTGTTGAACGCCGTGCCCGGAGCCACCGCGGGCGAGCTTGCCAGCAGCCCCGGCCAGATGTCGATGCGCGGTTTCACCTCCGGCGCCATCTCCCTTCTCTATGATGGCATACGCCAGACCACTTCGTCGCTGATCGTCCGTAACCTGGATAGCTGGAGCTTCGACCGGATCGAGGTGCTGAAAGGGCCCGCCGGAGTGCTCTACGGCGAGGGATCGCTCGCAGGCGCGGTCAATCTCATCCCCAAGAAGCCACGGTTCGATAGCGAGGCCTATGCGCTGATGGCCGCATATGGAAGCTTCGACGCGCTGCGTGTGGGCGCCGACGCCAATATCCTGCTGAGCGAGAGGGTCGCTATCCGGGGCGTCAGCAGCCTCCATCGCACCAGCGGCTTTATCGATGACACCGATGCCCGTTTCTTCGCGGCGACGCTGGCGGCGACCTTCAAACCCACCGAAAAGCTCACGGTAGAACTGGCCGCCGACTATTTCGGGGACGAATATGGCACGGCGTATTGGGGCACGCCGCTGGTTCCGCTTACCGCCGCCCGCCGGCCAAGCGGTCTCGTGACGACCGTCGCTGGATATGGCATCGACAAGGCGCTCAGGAAGAAGAACTACAATGTCACCAATGCCGATCAGGGCTCGGACGCCCGGTGGCTGCGTTCGCGCTTTGCCTACGAGATTTCCGACAGGCTGACCTTCACCAACGAACTGAGCTATTATGACGCGGACCGGCGCTTCCACAATGCGGAAATCTATACTTATGCGGGGCCGTCAACCGCATTTCCGAACGGTTCGTTCGAGCGGCGCGTAACGCGGATCGATCACGACCACCAGTTCGTCATGGAACGCGCGACCCTGACCGGCGAGACGCAGATAGCCGGACGTCGCAACCGGCTTTCAGCGGGCATCGAATACAGCCGCAGCGATTTCGCGTCCGGACGCCAGTTCGGATCGACCAGCCCGGTCGACCTCCATGCATCCCATCGCGGCGCCCTCGCGGCGCCGGACGACATCGCGGCACGTTCCTCGGAGGCCGTGGAGCGGGCCAATTTCGATTCGCGGACGACGATTACCTCCCTGTTCGCGGAGGAGGCCTTCAACGTCACGCCCGGCCTGCTGCTGGTGGGCGGCATCCGCTACGACCACATCAGGCTTGAGCGCATCGTGGACGACCTCGGCACCGGCACGCGGACCGCCTTCTCGCGATCCTGGAATCCGATCTCGTGGCGCGCAGGCATGGTTTACGATCTCGCGCCCAGGACGCAGATTTTTGGGCAATACAGCTATGCGGTCGCGCCCGTCGGAAACATGGCGCTGATCTCCGCGGCCAATGCAAAGTTCGATCTGACCACTGGCCGGTCCGTGGAGGGTGGCATCAAGGCCAGCTTGTACGATGGCCGCCTAGACCTGACTGCCGCTGGCTACTGGATCCAGCGGGACGGCATTGTCACGCGCGATCCCGAAAATTCCAGCATCGCGGTACAAGGCGGCAGCCAATCCTCTCGCGGCATCGAACTCTCCGCATCGGCGACCATCACCAAGCGGTTCCGGCTCGACGTCAGCCTGGCCGTCCTGGACGCCAGGTTCGACACGCTGATCGACGCGGGCGGCGCCAACCGCGCGGGCAATATCCCGCCGGTCGTGCCCGAACGGGTGGCGAGCGTGTTCGGCATCTATCGTATCGAGGGGGCGCCGATCACGCTGTCAGGCGGTGCGCGCTACGCCAGCCACTTCTTCACCGACAGCGCCAACAGCATCCGTGTCCGTGGCGCGACCGTGCTCGATGCCGCGATCAGCTACCGGCTACCGTTCGGCGACATCACCCTGCGCGGCCGCAACCTTACCGATCGCTTTCATGCAAACTGGTCTGGCGGGGCCGCGCGGCAGATCACGCTCAGCGCGCCGCGCAGTGTCGAGATCGGTTTTTCCGCGAGGTTCCAGCCATGATCGGCGCTCCATCCATCTGAAGCCCCGAGGCGCCCGGTGCACGCATTTGCGCGTTCATGCGCGATAACGCCTGTTTGGCCCGGCCTGTCGAAACGCTACCCCAAGCAAGCAGTGTCGATCGAACGCATGAAGGCCGCACGGTAGCTTCGGTTAAATTCGGTACGCAGAGTTTGGGTGCGGTGGGGGCCACGCCATGGATTGGAAGCGTGCGCTGGGGCTGGGCGCAACCGGACTTGCCATTATCGGCGGCGGCTATCTCCTCGTGACTGGCGACAAGACGGAGAAAAGGGAACGCGCGCTCCGTCAGGTCGCCGCCGCCCGCGCTGTCGCGACGGTCGCCGCCACGGAAGCGCCACTCGCCGCCGCGCCCGTGGAAACGGCGATCACGGCACCCGGCCTCGATCCCTCACGCCCCAATGACTGCCTGATCGAACCGAGCCGGGTCGTTCGGGTGAACAGCGGTGTCGAGGGCGTGATCGAGGCGATCCACGTCGATCGGGGCGACAGCGTGCAGCGGGGGCAGATCGTCGCCCAGCTCAAGGCCGATGTCGATCGCGCGGGCGCGGCGGCGGCACAGGCGCGGGCGGCGAACGTCCATTCCGTGCAGGCCGCGCGGGCGCGAGCCGCCTATCTCGATTCGGTGCGGCGGCGCAGCGAGGAGGTGCGTCAGTTCATCGCGCGCGACAAGGTGGAAGAAGCCCAGGCCAACGCCCGCGCCGCTGACGAGGAAAGCCGGGCCGCGCGGCAGGAACAGCGTGTCGCCCAGCTCGAATATGTCCGCACCCGGCACATACTCACGGAAAAGACGGTTCGCAGTCCGGTAAACGGCATCGTCACCGAACGTGCCATGACCGTGGGCGAATATCGCGGACCCAATGCCACGCATATCCTTACCATCGCCCAGATCGATCCCCTGAACGTCGAGGTGTTCGCGCCGATCGCGCAACTGGGCTCCGTGTCGGTGGGGGACAGCGTCGCCATCTTTCCGGAGGAACCGGTCGGCGGTCGTTACATGGCGACGGTGAAAGTCGTCGACCGCGTGTTCGATGCGGCCAGCGGCACGTTCGGCATGCGCCTGGAATTGCCCAATCCCGAAAATCGCCTGCCCGCCGGCTTGCGTTGCCGGGTCGAGATCAAACCCGGGTCCAGCGCATCGCGCTGATGATGCGCCGATGCCGAGACAACGGGAAACCCGCCAGTTGAGGAGCGTTAACGGATGAAGCGTCAGATTGCCCTTATGACCGGCGCCGCCGCGCTATTGACGCCCGGTGCGGCGGCCTTCGCCGACACGCTGCAACAGGCGCTGGAAGCCGCCTACCATCACAACCCGACGCTGACGGCGCAGCGCGCCAATGTCCGCGCGGCGGACGAGAATGTGCCATTGGCGCGTGCCGCCGGCATGCCGACGCTGGAGGCCTCCGCCAATTATCAGGAGAATGTGCTGAAAGGCAGCCAGCCTCCCGGCCTGCTGACCTCCGACCCGGATCGGCAACTGACCGCCCAGATCAACGCCAACGTCCCATTGCTAACCTTCGGCGCCGTAAGCGGATCGGTGAAAGCGGCCGAGGCGCGCGCCGAGACCAGCCGCCTGGGGCTGCGCGGCACAGAGGCGGAGCTTTTCACCGCGGTGGTCGGCGCATACATGGACGTGATCCGCGACGAGGCCATAGTCCGCCTCAACCTCGGCAACCACGAGGTGATCACCTATACGCTGAAGGAGACCAGCGAGCGTTTCCGGGCGGGCGAGCGCGGCGCGACCGATGTGGCGCAAGCCGAAGCGCGCGTGGCATTGGCGGTGAGCCAGCTTGAAACGGCCCAGGCCCGCCTCATCTCCAGCCGTGAAAATTATGTCCGCCTGGTCGGCTCTCCTCCCGGTGTGCTCTCCCCGCCCCCGCCGTTGCCGGCCATGCCCGCCTCGGTGGACGATGCAACGGCGATCGCGCTGGAAGACAACCCCTCGCTTCTTGCCAGCCGCTCGAACAGCGTCGCCGCCCGGCAGGACATGCGCGTCGCCGATGCCGAACTGCTCCCCCGGGTGAGCGCCATAGGCGGCGTCAGCCACTACGATTATCTGAATTCGCTCGATCCTGGCACCGGCCCCCGCAACCGGGATCAGGGGACGACAGCCTACGTCGGCCTGTCGCTCAAGATGCCGCTCTATCAGGGCGGCCGCACAAGCGCGCTGATGCGCCAGTCGCGCGAAAAATACGGTATAACACTGGAGCAGCAGACCGAGGCCGAGCGCAATGTGGTAGCGCAGACCCGCTCCGCTTTCGCGACGTGGCAATCGGCGCAGCGTGTCATCGAATCGGCGCGCAACGGCGTGAGCGCGAACCAGCGCGCGCTTGAGGGCATACGTGCCGAGACGAATGCGGGCATCCGCCCTCTGCTCGACCGGCTGAACGCCGAGCAGGAGTTGCTGAACGCCCAGGTGACGCAGGTGACGGCCGAGCGGGACGCTTATGTCGCCGGCTTCGCCCTGCTCAGCGCGATGGGCCGGGCCGAGGCGCGCAGCCTTAATTTCGACAGCAGCGTGCTTTACGATCCGCAGGTCCATTACCAGCGCGTGCATAAGAAAGCAGGCGACTGGGACAGCGGCCCCATGCCCGAGCCTGTCGGCACGGGAACGGCAACCGTGCCCGCGCAGGACGCCGCAATCGGACCGACCGCAGACACCGCGCCCTGACGCGGGGCAGCGCTGGCCGGCGATGCTGTCAAAGGGGTCAGCCGCTGCCGCTAAAGGCAATGGTTTCCTGCAGTTTTTCCTCCGCCACTTCGGTCTGGCGGCGGATGGCGGCGTGGCGGCGTTCAGCGGACATCTGCGCCCATTTGCGCAGCAGGTCGGCCGGCCAGCCCTGCACCGGCCAATCCTTGGCCGCGGCGGCGATCATCTTGGCCCCGCGCGCCGCGAACAGCGTGTAAAGCTCGTCGTCCAGCGCCGTGATCGCCTGAGTGCTGCCGGGATCGCCCTGCCGCCCCGCGCGCCCTTCAAGCTGGCGGTCGATACGGGAGGTCTCGTGATAGGCGGACAGGATGACGTGCAGCCCGCCTGCCGCTTTTGCTTCCGGCGATAGCTCGATATCGGTGCCGCGCCCGGCCATGTTGGTCGCCACCGTCACCGCGCCGAGTTGCCCCGCCTGCGCCACTATCTCGGCCTCTTCGGCATCCTGCCGGGCATTGAGCACGCGGCAGACAATGCCCGCGCTCGCCAGTGCAGCGGCGACGGCTTCCGAATCCGCCACCGAACGCGTGCCGACCAGAACGGGCCGCATCCCCTCCTCGCGCCGTATCGCCGCCACCGCATCGGCCACGGCTGCCCATTTCTCCGCCGATGTCCGATGGAGGACGTGCCCGCGATTTTCCCTCAGATTGGGCCGGTTGCGCGGTACGACAGCCACGCGCACGCCATAATCGGCCCGCAATTCGTCCGCCGTCTCGCGCACCGTGCCGCTCATGCCGGACAGGCGCCGATAGCGCCGGAAAAAGCGCTGATAGGTGATGCGCGCCATGGTGTTGCGCGTGCCGGAAAGCTCCACCTGCTCCTTCGTCTCGATAAGCTGGTGCAGCCCGCCCTCCCAGGATCGGTCCGCCATGACCCGCCCGGTCGATTCATCGACGATCTGCACCTTGTCCTCGGCGACGATATAGTCGCGATCGCGCTGATAGAGGCGAAGCGCGGCCAGCGCCTGCGAAGCCAGTTCCTCGCGCGCCTGGCGGATACGCCAGCGTGTGTGGGGTAGCCCTGCTGCCAGTTCGGCGACCACGCGCTTGCCGCGATCGGAAAGCTCGACCGCGCGATCCGCTTCCTTGATGCGATAGTGGCGCCCCTCCTCCAGTTGCCGCGCCAGCTCCAGCGCGGCCATGTAGAGCCCGTCGTCCTTCGCCGGCAGTTCGGCCGAGAGAATGAGGGGGGTGCGCGCCTCGTCGATGAAAATCGAATCGGCCTCGTCCACCACCGCGAAATGCAGGCCGCGCATGATAAGCGGCTCGCCGCGACCGCCGCCGAACAGCTCTGTCATCAGCCGCCGGGCCGCGCCGCGCTTGCGCCCGAGCGCCGTCTGATCGCGCAGATAATCGAAGGTGATCTCCTTGTTGGTGCCATAGACGACATCGGCGCGATAGGCCGCCCGGCGCTCCTCCGTCTCCTGCCCGTGGATGATCAGGCCGATCTCCAGCCCGAAGCGGCGATAGACGGGCGCCAGCTTTTCCGCATCGCGCTCCGCCAGGTAATCGTTCACGGTAAAGACGTGGACCGGCATCCGCGCCATCGCCGCCGTGATGGCGGGCAGCAGGGCGGTGATCGTCTTACCCTCGCCCGTCGCCATCTCGGCGACGCCGCCGTTCAGCATCACGAAGCCGCCCATCAACTGCACGGGGAAATGGCGCATGCCAAGTTCGCGCCCCGTCACTTCGCGCACCAGCGCGAAACATTCGTCGATCAACGCGCCATCGGCCAGTCCATGCCGCATCAACCGCGCTCGCACGTCCGCGCAGCGCGCATCGAGCGCGGCGTCATCAAGCCCGGCCAGCGCCTCGGACCGGCAGATCACCGCCATCGCCCGCGTAAGCAAAGGCGGCGTTCGCCTGAACTCCATCGCCATCACGCGGCCAAGCAGGAGATCGACCGGCCTGTCCCATTTCCACGGCTTCAGGGGCGCGCGCTCAGGATAGGGCGCGACGACCGGGCGCGCATCGCTGCGGACCTCGCGCCACAGATCGCGCGCCTGCTCGCGGAGTGCGGCGACCTCAGGCATTGAAGCGCGAAAGCAGAAGCTGGCGCAGCCGTCGCATGGCCTGCCAGCCCAGCGGCTCCCACGCCAACTGGAAACGGACATGGACGCGCGTGCCGAACGGAACCTGCCGCAGCGCGGGCGGCAGGCCGACGTCGAACAGGAATACGCGATTGAGCGCCTTGCGGCCGTTCGCTTCGGTGGGATTCGTCGGGATCGTGCCGCCGTTCGAGAGCGCCAGGGCCTCGCTCGGCAGCTCATAAGTGCCGCCCGGCACCTCCCGCACGATCGGGCCGGTGAAGCTGCGCCCCGGCAGCGCGGCGATACGGAAACGCACCCGCTTCAACTCGCCCCGCACCAGATCGATATCGTCCTGCCGCACCGCGATACGCGCCACCTCGGCATAACCGGGGGTGACATAGCCGATCAGGTCCCCCTGACGGACATGGCGCCCCGGCAGATCGGTCGCCGAGGCGGAAGCCAGCACGAACCGTCCCTCGGCGCCGGCCGTCATGTTGAGATCGCCGAGCCGCTGGCGCTGCACGGCAAGCTGCTGGGCGGCCTGCCGGATGGCAAGCTGGCTGATCTGGCGTTTGACGAGATCGCCGGCAAGCTCCGCATCGGCCTCGGCCTGCAACTCGCGCAGGCGCCAGGCGAGCCGGGTCACTTCCGTTTCCAGCGAAGGCTGGGCGGTTTCCACCAGCAAGGCGCCGGGCTGCACCTGCGCGCCCTCCGCCACCGCAATCCGGCGGATCATGCCGTTCGTCCCTGCGCGGACATGCGCCTCTTCGGGCAGCCAGACGATCCCCTGCGCATAGATGTGGTGCGGGGCGGGCACCACGAACAACGCAAGCATTACCGCCGCCAGGGTTCCCAAGGTCAGACGCACGGCAAAGCGCCGATTGCGATGAAGCTGCGGACTGGTGAAAACGTGGGAAAGCATCTTCCACAAAGGCAGGCCGATGCCGGTCCACAAGGTCCACAACGCGATCAGCACGCCGATCACGAAAAAGCGCTGCGCCACCAGCAGCGCGATGCCGATCAGCATCACCATCCGCGCCACGAACGCCGCCGGCCCGTAGAACAGGAACCAGCGCTTTTCGCCCGGCGTCGCGTCGAACGGGCGGGTGCCGTGCGTGCGGAACACATACCGATCCACCAGATGGCCCCAATAACGGTTCGCCCGGTTGCCCAGATTGGGGATCTCGATCACGTCCGACAGGATATAGTAGCCATCGAAGCGCAGCAGCGGATTGCCGTTCACCAGCACGGTGGAGATGCCGGCTATCAGCATCACATTATAGGCCACCGCGCGCGCCACGCCCGGCTCCAGCGCCACCCAGGCGAAAGCGGCGAGCGCGGCCACGAACAGCTCCGCGATCATTCCCGCCGCCCCGATCAGGGCGCGCCGCCACTTGCCGGGCAGCGCGCTCGCCGCCGAGGCATCGACATAAGGGACGGGAAACAGCACGAGCAGCATCAAGCCCATCTCGCGCACCTCGCGGCCATTGGCCTTCGCCGCATAGCCATGCGCCAGTTCGTGGATCACCTTCACGAACGGGTAACACAGCGCCATGATCAGCAGATTGTCCGCCGCCAGCACACGATCGGCGAGATTGCCGGTCAGTTCCTTCCAGTGCGTGCCCACGATCAGCAGCGCCGGGATCACCACGGCGAACCACAGCAGGATACCCGGCCACCCGAACAGCGGCCGCACCCACGGCATGGTCCGCGTCAGAAACGCCTCGGGATCGACAAGCGGGATACGCAGCGACATCGGGCTCTTGAGGTTCTGCATCAGCAACTGGCGGCGTTGCTTCTTCTGGCGGCGCCCCATTTCCACGGCATCCGGCAGCACGTCGGTGGACAGCAAGTCGGCGCCGTGCAGTTGGCCGAGCGCGGAGATCACGTCGTCCTGCGTCGGTGCGTCCTCGCCCAGTTCATCGACCAGCGCGTCCCACAGTGCTTCCACGGTGCGGCGGCCATCGAGCCGGCCCACGAACAGATAGGCGCCCCGCGGCAAACGGTGCGATTTGCCGGCGGCGCCGTCATCGAGCACATACCACAGAGCGCCCCGATAGCGGTGCCGTCGCACACGCACATGGGTCTTGAGCCGCGGACGGAGCCGGGCGACCTGGAACCACGATGCGCTTTCAAACGGATTCGCCATCGCGCCGCCTCAGGGCATCCATTTCCAGAAGAACAGGCTGAGCCAATTGCGCAGGCCGCGTGTCCAGATCCAGAAATAGGAGCGGCGGTCTATGTCCACCTTGGCGACGCCTTCCATGCCGGGGCGAAGCGCGGCGGGCGCGTCCTCGCCCAGTTCCGCTTCGACACGGAACACGTTGCGCCCGTCGACGGTGGCGGTGACGGAAGTGATCTTGGTGACGATGAAGGGCACCGTCCGTCCGGCAAGGCCGCTCGGCGCGAAACGCCCCTCCTGCCCCGGCTCGACATAATTCACATCGGCGTCGGGCACGCGCAGAACCACCCGGAAATTGCCGTGCGGCGCCACTTCGAACAGGACTTCCCCTTCCTCCACCGGCGTGCCGACGCGCTGGCTCAGATCCCCCGAAACAAGCACGCCGGCAAGCGGGGCGACGATATTGGTGCGGGCGAGCTTGTATTCGATGAGTTGCAGGGCCGCTTCCGCCTGCCTGAGCTGCGCGCCCGCCAGATTCATCTCGGCGCGCTCATGCCTGGCCAGCGCCTCGCGGTAGCGCCGGTCGAGTTGCTGCACCTCTCCGATCGCCCGCGCGCGATCGACCCTGAGATCGCGGTCGTCCAGCGCCGCCAGCACCTGCCCCGCGCGCACCGTGTCGCCGGCCCGCGCTTCGGAGCGGGCGATGAAGCCGGAGAAAGGTGCGGCCGCCGCGCGCTGCACACGCCCCTCCAGTTCGGCATCGGCGCTGACGCGGAACTGGGCGAGCGGCACGAACAGGATGAGGAGAAGCAGCACGCCGGCGATGCCGAGCGCCTTCGCCATCGGCCGGCGCGGGCCGAACAGAGCCTTCGCCCCATCCATCCCATGGCGCCGGATGCGGCCGCTGAGCCAGCGCTCCTCGCGCTGCTTGAGCATGATGGTCGGCGCGACGAGCGCAGCGCAGGTTTCCGCCATCAGCAATTCGCGCGCATCGAAGGGCGGCGCCCCGACGCCACGCTCGAAGATCAGCGCACCCACGGGCAAGCCCCGGTCGAGCATCGGCACGGTGGCGATCGCGCCATGGCCGCCAAGCCCCAACAGCCGCGCCTGCTGCAGCGTCACGGGATTGCCTTCCCGCACCGCCGGCAACGACAAAGTCATGCCCTGATCGAGCGCCTCATCCATCGCCGCTTCCAGCGCTTCGGCAATGTCCGAGCGTTTGCGGAACCACGCGCCATGCGACATCGCCGCGAGCTTCGCGCAATCCCTTTTCACCACCCCGAAGGCGACGCGCTCCGCCGGCAACGCAAGGGCCAGAGCATTGCATAAGGCGAGCGACGCCTCGTCGAGGGAATCGTGCTCCTGCACAGCGGCGAGCACATCCATGGCCGCGACCGCCGCGCCGCTGCGCCCCGTCTCGCCGACAGCCCGATATTGCCACACGACCGAATGGATCCAGCCCGCGCCCCAATGCAGCTCGCGCAGCAAAGTGCGCAGCGCGGCCGCCGTCGCCGCCTGCATGGCGAGAACCACGACACCATGAGCGCGGCCGTCCACCGTGATCGGATAGGCGATCCCGGTGCGGTCAGCCGCCTCCGGATCGGGCTCCACCACCGCCTGCGCGCTGGAAAGCGCCTGCTCCGCGACATGGCGCAGATGCGGGATGTCGTGCGGCTCCGCCGGCCAGACGGCAGCGGGCGCGAAGCTGTTGCCGCCGCTTTCGAGCAGGATCAACCCGGCGGTGGCGCCCGACGTGCGCGCGCATTGAAGCGCAAGCCAGGCCCGGCAGAAATCGCCCGCTCCCGTCGCTATCGCCAGCGCGGCCCAAAGGGCGCTCTCATCCGCTTCGCGGGGCGGCGGCGAGGCGGCATCCGCTTCCACCGCGACACTCATGTCAGGCTCCCTCGGCCGCGGGCCGGTTTATCGCCGGCGTGCCGACAGTCAGCCAAGCGAACCATACCGCTGTTCGTAATCGCGCATGAGCTGCGCCAGCGCATCGCTCAGCCGCTTGGCCGCGAACGGGCTGATGATGATGCGGTGCTGGAGGTCCACTTCCAGCTCGCCGGGCTGGCCGCCCGGCTGATCCCAGTTCTGGTTGACGCCGAAGTTCAGCACCACCTCCTCGCGCGTGGACGTGGCGTTGGCCATATTGCAATAACTGCTCTTGAGATCGTCGGTACGGAATTTCAGCGACTGCTGGCGGGGCTGCCCTGCCGGCTTCGCTGCCTCCGGCCCCGCCTTTACCGTCCGGTTCGTACTGCTCACTCGCTATCCTCCAACTCGTCCGTCCGGCCGCGACGCGGTTGTTTCTTGCTGCCCTCGGGACGCTGCCCGGCGACCAGTGGTAGCAGAACGGCATAGTGGCCGTAATCCTCGCCACCCGCCGCTGCGTCGTCATCGCCGGCAAGCAGGCGCGACAACCAGTCGCCATTCGGGGAGACCGGGACGGACACGCCCACCGAGAGCATGTCGGGCGTGGCGTCGAAGTCGAGCGTCGCCATCGGCATGGCCGGAATGGCGTCGGCCGCCGCGACCGGTGCGTCCGGCCGGACTGCCGTGCCTGCACTTTCAGTTGCAGTTGGCGTCTGCTGCGCGGCGGCCTTCGCCGGGCTCTTGGCGGCATCCTTTCCGCCGGCCTTTTGCGGCCGGGCGGATGACGTGGCGTGAATATCGCCCGCCCACTTCGCAACCGCTGCCTCCGTGCCGTACGTGATCGGATCGAAAACCGGTCGCGCCGCCGCCTCGGACGACACGATCGGCTGTCCGAGCGACGGAGGGTCGATCAGCGGCCTGACGCCATCGTCGAACGGGCGATAGTCCGCGATCGGCGCCACCAGCGACGGCGGCGCATCGGGCCAGGCTTCGAAATATTTGTCGAGGCCCATCCATATCCGCGTCGAGCGCCACAGATCGGCAAGCGTCAGCGCCCGATCCTTGTCGGTATCGCCATAGAAACCAACGAGCTGGAGCGCCTCGTCCGGCTGCGTCGCGGCCGGCGCGGCGGCGTTGATGCTGTCGACCTGCACCGTCAGCACTTCGCTGGCGCCATAAGGCGCATTTCCGGGCACGGTGGCGTCGAAGCTGACCAGCCAGCGATTTCCCGCCTCGATCGGGGTATCGCTGAGGATGGTGACGATCGCGACGCGCTTGCCGCCCGCCGCCGCCTCCGTGCGGAACTGGACGACCGCGTCGGCGGGCAGGTCCACGCCGCGCAGCACCCCGTCGACCCGGAGCAGCGCCGGATCATAGGTGACGCGGAACGTCATCGTCTTGACGCCGCCTTCGCTGGCGAACAGCACCTGGAGACCCGCCATCGCCTCACGCGGGGCGTCGACACGCTCGCCCGGCCCACGCATGAAGTCCGGCAGGGCGGCGCTCCCGGCCGCCGCCTCGGCAAAGAGCAGCGTGGAGCGATAATCGCCGCCCGCCTCGCCATTGCCGTCTCCGTCGAGCACGGCGCCGTCGCGGCTCAGGAAACCCGCGTCCGAGAGAATGAGGCTGTAGCTGTCATATTGCAGCGGCCGGCCGTCCAGCCGGCTCAGGACGAAGCCCATCCCGTCGGCGTCATAGGCGATGGTGCCCGCGACAAGGCCGTAATGCGCGCCCGTCAGCGTCACCGCCTGGCTTGCGGCCTCCCCGCCCGTGATCGCGGCGGAGAAGCGTACCGCGAGCACGCCCCCGGAGATGGTGGCGCCCGCCACTTGCAGCAACGGCGGCGTGGCGAGGATCGAAACGCTGAGCGGCGTCGCGGAGAAGCTGCCATCGTCGTTCACCAGCACCGCGCGGATCACATAGTCGCCGCTGTCCGCGAACCGGTGACTTGCCGTGGCGGCATCGCCGGCAACGCGGGTGGGCGTGGTGCCGTCGCCCCAGTCGATGATCCACTCGATCGGCGCATCCTGCCCCGGATCGAAGGAGCCGAGCATCACCGTATAGCTGCTCGCCGTATAGCCCGTATCGCCGCCGGTGACGGTGAGCACGGGCGCCACGTCGCGCACGCGGATGGTGAAAGTCTTTTCGTCCGAGGCGCCAGCCCCGTCGGTGACGCGCACGGTGACGCTGGCGGTGGCATCGCCGTCCGGCGCCAGCCAGGTGAAGCGACCAGCGGCGTCGACCGCGGCCCCAGCCGGCGCGGAGACGAGCGACCAGTTGAGACCCGTCACGCCATCGTCGGCATCGCTGGCCTGGAGCTGAAGCGAAACCGTATCGCCCTCATTCACCTCGACGTCATCGATGGGTGCGAGGACCGGGGCGATGTTCGGACCGACCAATACGGTGATCGTAAAGGTCCGCTCGGTGAAGCCCCCCTTCGGATCGGTGACGCGCACCGTCACCGATTGCGGCCCGCCGTCCTCGCCCGCCGTCCAGCTAAAGCGGCCGCCCGGCGTCACCATGGCGCCCGCCGGGCCGCTGGTCAGCGAGAAGATCAGCGTGTCGATCGGATCGTCCGCGTCGCTGGCCGACAGCGCGAGAACCAGTTCCCTGCCCCGGCCGATCGTCTGCGGGGGGATCGGGCCGAGGATCGGCACGGCATTGCCTGCGGTCGCGACATAGATGCGGAAAGTTTGTTCCGCGAATGCCCCGGCGGCGTCGGCAACGCGGACCGTGACCACTTGCTCGCCCGCCCCGGCCACCGTCCAGCTGAACGCGCCCGAGGAGGAGAGCACCGCCCCTTCCGGCCCCGTGACCAGCGTCCAGGTCAGCGTGCCCGGCGCGTCATCGACATCGCTCGCCGCGAGTTGCACGAACAGCGCATCGCCCGGCACGGCGCTGCGATCCGCGACCGGCATCAGCACCGGCGCATCGTTCACGGCCCGGACATTGATCGTCACCGTCGCCGTCACGGGGGTGCTCAATCCGTCCGTGACAGAATAAGTGAAGCTGTCCGTTCCGAAGAAGTCGGCCGACGGCGTATAGGTCCAGGCACCGTCCGGCGTCGCCGGCGGCGTCAGCGTGCCGTTGAGCGGCCCGGCCACGATCGCGACGGAAAGCGGATCGCCGTCCGGATCGCTGTCGTTCGCCAGCATGTCGATCAGGATCGGCGTATCCTCGTCGCCCGCCACGATGTCGTCCCGGGCGACCGGCACCTCGTTGGGCACTGTCGTGAAACCGACGTTGTCGATCACCACCCGGCTATCCAGCGCGCCCATGCCGATCAGGTCGAACGACAGCCATGCGCCATTGCCGCGCGCGACCCCGGACAGCGAGACGGTGACCAGCGCCGCGCCTTCGCCGGGGGTACCCGTGACGGTGACGCCCGGCGCGAGATACAGCGTGCCGTCGGCTTGCAGGTTCAGGAAGGCGTCGCTGAGGTCCAGCCCGGTCAGAGAGCCGAGCAGCGAACGGCCGGTAACGGGGTCGAGCAACGCCACCTCGAAAGCGTCCGGCGGCATGTCGCCCTCGGCGCCAAGCGTCGCCGAACGGATGACGAAGCTCAGCTCGGTCGCGCCGTTCGGGATCGCGAAGGACTGTCGCAGATAGGAAAGATAGCGCGAATCCTCCGCCAGAACCCCCTCGCCGCCGAACACGCTTCCCCCACCATAGGCGGCCCAGCCGTCCGCGGCGGAAAAATCGCCATTCACAAGCGCCGAGACGGCCGGCCCACCGCCGGCGAAGCCCGACGTTGCAGCCGATGTCGTCACCATGGCGCCGCCGCCGCCGGTGAGGACGACGGTGGGAATCGCACCGGGCTCGCCGCTTCCGCTTTCGCCCTCGAGGGCGAGCGGCGAAACGACGATGTCGAGCGCGCTTGGCAGGCGGCGTTCGCCCAGGTTCAGCGTCGCGTTCATTACCCGCGTTTCCATCGTGCCCGGAACGTCTGCCAGGCCCAGACCATGCCCCAGTTCGTGGATGAGGACGGTCAGCAGGTCGACGCGACCGTCCGCCGCGCCGCCCGCGATCGCGCCCAGCAAATGGCTCGCGGCGCCGAGCGTGAACTCCTCCGCCGTTCCCGGAGTCGCATCGATGAACCAGCCATAACCCGCGGCATCGTCGTCGATCGTCAGCACGCCCTCATTGAATGAGGCGAGAACGTTGCCGGCGAGCGGCCGCACTTCGAGCGTGATCCCGGCGAGCGCCTCGCCCACGCCGGTGAACAGACCGCTTTGGACCCACGCATCGCGCGCCGCATCCAGCAGGAACAGGGCATCCTCCGCCGCGATTTTCGGCGCCGGCACGGAGACCAGGCCATCGGCCGACAGTTCGAGCGGATCGCCGCCAGTCGTGGCCCGGAAGCGAACCTTGTCGAGCAGGAAGATCTGGCTGATCGGCTCCAGCGTGTCGGGGTCGACCTCCTCGCCGCTCGCGACCAGATGCCTGACGACCTTCATCACCGTCCTGCGCTGGAGGCTCCACGCCGCCTCGCCGGCACCCGTGATTTTGTCCGGTTTGCTTTCCCCCATCGATTCAGGGGCAACCACGAGGGACGGGTCCACGCCCCGGTCGATCAGATATTGCCGGATATAATGGGTGACAGTCTGCGCACGCTTCAGCCCAAGCTCTTCATTGTAATCGGCATCGCCGCGAGGGTCGGTATATCCGAGGATCTTGACCCCCTCCAGCTCGGCACGGTTGTTATAAACCCATTCGGCCTGCGCCTCCAGAGCAGCCAGCGATTCCGGAGACAGGTCCCGCTGTTCCCACTTGTCGAAATCGAACAGGACGGTCGTGTCGATATTGTGCGGCAGCGACCACTTCGAGATCTTTTCGACGACCTCCTCGGAGTTCACATGCTGGAACGTCAGGGTGACGATCTTGCCCCGATAGGCCGGCTCGATCTCGATGTAGTGAGTCGTGCTCTCCCAGAATCCCGGCTCCAGCCGGATGCGCTTCACCGTCGGGGCGAGCGATCCGTCGATCGGGGTGATCGTGACCAGCATCTCGACATTGGGCGTCAGCAGCCACGGCGAGAACGTCTCGAAGGTCAGGAAGTTCGCGCTCGTCGGGACATAGACCCGATTATGCTGAATAGTCGTAAAGTCTGCGACTTTCTCGATCACATAATCGACATATTTGCGAACGGCCTGCAGGAACTCCTGAATGTCCGGTCTAAGGGCGTGAAGGTCGGTCAGACCGTCAAGCAGACCAAACAACAGCGCGCCGACGCCCTTCTCCCCGCCCATCAGCAGCGCATAGTTGGATTCCGGCTTGAACACCTTGTCGATCATCGCGTTCATGACCGTCTTGACCAGGGCCGTGACGCCATCGAGTTCGGCCTTGGAAGGCTCCATGGCCTTGCTGAACACGGACTCGAAGGTCGCCGTCCCGTTCCACAGATTCGCGTCCATGGCGATCTTCAGGTAATTGTCGAACTTCTCTAGGAATTTCATCGATGCGTTGAACTTCGTCACCGCTTCGCTGCCGGGGCCATAGGCCAGCAGCCATGCCTGATATTCGAACGAAGTCTTGTCCGCCGGCGGCTGCGGCAAGCCGACCTTCTTGGCGGTGATCGCCTCCGCCAGATGGGTGGCGATCCTGTTGACGGACAATTCGATCAGCTTGCCGAAGGCGTCCTTCAGCATCGTTCCGGGATTGGTCTGGAACAGCATCAGCCCGGACATGTCGATCGGCCCGGTCGGGAAGCCGAACATGCCACCGATGTCGAGCGTGAAGCCGCCGCCGCCATGGAAGGACCAGCCCGGAATCTCATAGGATGCCGGGAAGCGGCCGCGATCGGCGCCGCTCAGCAGG
>JBAYPJ010000031.1:0-34540 GCA_041677785.1 Novosphingobium sp.
CCCGGTGCCCGACGAGCGCGTCCTGGAAATCGAGCAGCCCCTGCTCGTCCAGGCCGCCCAGCAGCATGATGTTCTCGGCATGATAGTCGCGCAGCACGGTGACGCCGGGACGCTGGCGCGGCAGCAGCGGCGCCAGCGCCTGCTCCCAGGCGGCGGCATAGCCGGCCTCGTCTACCGCAAGGCCCTGCGCCGGGCAATACCACTCGACCAGCAGCCCGGCCTCGCGCAGGTATTCGCTCATGCCATAGTCGGGGAACGGGCCCGGCGGCAGGCGGTGGAGATCGGCGAGCACGTCGACCGCGGCGCGGTATACCTCGGCCTCGTCCGCCGGCCGCTCGTCGAGGTGATCGCGCATCCGGGCAAGCCCGAAGTCCTCCAGCAGCACGAGCCCGCGGCCGCTGTCTTCCGCCAGGATGCGCGGCGCGCGCATGCCGTTGGCGTCGAGCCACTTCGCCACGCGCAGGAACGGCCCCGGGTCCTCGTTGGGCGGCGGCGCGTCCATCAGCATGGCGGTGGCCCCGCCCCGGCGGATGCGGAAATAGCGGCGGAAGGAGGCGTCTCCGGCCAGCGGCTCGAGGCCGCCGCCGCCCCAGCCCGCGGCATCGAGGAAGGCATCGACGCCGGCGGGCGGGATCACGTTCGAGGACATCAGGGACATGGCAGCCGCCCTAGCCAATCCGCCCCCGCTTCCACAATCGCAATCCGCCCGCCGCCCACATCTTCGCCCACATCCTTAAGCGCGATCGCGAGGCAACCGGGCTCATGCGCGAAGCCGCCGGCGTGCTCGGGCCATTCGGCCAGCAGCGCGGCGCCCCGGCGATAGTCGTCGAGCCCGATCTCCGCCGCCTCGGCCGGGTGGGCGAGGCGGTAGAAGTCGGCATGGACCAGCGGCAGGCGCACCGAAGGCGGCTCGTAAAGCTCGACGATGGCGAAGCTGGGCGAGGGAATCTCGCCGCGATGGCCGAGCGCGGCGATGATCGCGCGCGCCAGCGTCGTCTTGCCCGCGCCGAGGCCGCCCGACAGCGCGACGACATCGCCCGGCCGCAGCACCGCCGCGATCGCTGCCCCGAAGCGGTCCATCGTCGGAAGGTCGGGAAGCTCCAGCCTCACGGCAGCTCGACGATCGCGGTCGTCCCCTGCCCCGGCTCGGACTGCAGCTCCAGCGTGCCGCCGTGCGCTTCGACCAACTGGCGCGCGAGCGGCAGGCCGAGGCCCTGCCGGCGCTCCACCGTCTTGCCGTCGGCGCTGACCTTGAGCCCGCCGAGCGCCCGCGCCAGCGTCGCCGCGTCCATGCCGGGGCCGTTGTCGGAAATCACCAGCCGCACCCGGTCGGCGCCCTTCGCCCGGTGCCGCGTCAGCTCGACGAGGATACGCCCGCCGCTGGCCCCGGCGGCGATGGCGTTGTCGAGCAGGTGGCCGATGGCGCGGCCCAGCCGGCGCGGATCGCCCGTGACCCGGCCGGCGCTCTTGTCGCCGCGAAGGTCGAGCGTCAGCCCGCCCTGGCGGATGCGCTGCTCGCGTTCCTCGACCAGCCGGGTGACGAAGGGCATGAGGTCTATGGGCTCGCGCGCCAGCGGCAGGATGCCGGCCTCGCTCTGCGACAGGTCGAGCACGCTCTCGATCTGCTCGCCGAGCCGCTCGACCGAGGCGAGGATCGCGGCGACGTATTCCTCGCCGGTCGCCGAGAGATCCCCGCCGAGCCCCGCCTTGAGCAGTTCGGCGAAGCCGCCGATCGACGTCAGCGGCGTGCGGAATTCATAGCTCATCGTCGCAAGGAAACGCGTCTTGACCGCATCGGCCTCGACCAGCGCGGCGTTGCGCTCGCGCAGCGCCTCTTCGGCCTTCTGCGAATCGGTGATGTCGAGCACGGTCAGCAGACCGTTGCCGTCCGGCAGCGGCACGCCGGCGAATTCCAGCGTCCGGCCATCGGCCAGATGCACGCGCCCGCCGGTCTGCTTGCGGTCGAGCGTCGCCGCGCGCACGACGTTGCCCACCGCCTTGGCCTGCGGCGGCCGCTGGAGCCGCGCGGCGATGCGCTTGAGCAGGTCCTCGATATGCGGGTGGGTGTCGAGGAAATCGCTGTCGAGCCCCCAGTCGGCGGCGAAACGGCGGTTCCAGAGCTGCATCCGGCCATCGGGCGCGAAGACGGCGATCGATTCGAACAGGCTGTCGAAAGTCGCGGTGCGGGTGCGCAGCAGCGTGTCGCGCACGGCGGAGAGGCGAAGCTGCTCGGTGCGGTCCTCGGCGACGAGCACGAGCCCGCCATCGGGCATCGGCTGCGCGACGATGCGGACATGCGTGCCGTCGGCGAGCGGCCAGGCTTCCTCCTGCGCCTCGCTGGCGGCGAACCATTCAGCCTTCTCGCGCCGCCAGGCCGGATAGTCGCGCACTTCGGGAAGCCGCCCCGCGTCGCGCGCCATGTCGAGCAGGCGGTCGAACGGCGGCGGGTTGAGCGTGACCGCGGGGCCGAGGGCGAACAGGCGCTGGAACGGCTGGTTGGCGAAAGTAAGCTGGCGCCTGGCGTCGAACTGCGCGACGCCGGCGGAGAGCTGGTCCAGCATCGAGCGCTGGGCGTCGCGGAACGCCCGGAATTCGCGGCCAAGCTCTTCCATGTCCTCGATGTCGATGGCGTAGCCGGCAACGCCCTCGTCCCCCAGCGGCAGGTCGCTGACGCGCAGCGCGCGGCGCTGGCCGTCGATCGTGGCGCTGACCATGCGTTCGATCGGCAGCCGCTGCTGCACCGCCTGCAGCGCCACCTGCGCCGCGGTCAACCCGTCGATCCTTTCGACCAGCTCGGTCCCCTCCTCGACGACGCTCTGGGCGTCCTTGCCGGCGACGGCGGCGACGTAGGCCGAGTTGACCAGCCGCAGGCGGCCGTCGGGGCCACGGAACCACATCGGGATCGGCGCCGCCTCGATCAGCGAGACGAGCGCGGCGAAATCCTCGCGCGCGCGGGCCGCCTCGGCGCGCAGCTTGACCAGCTCGCTCTCGCTGTCGCTGAAATCGAAGAACCACACCAGCGCCGCCCCGCCGGGAGAGACCTGCGGATCGGCGAGATGGCCGCGCAGGGCGAGGCTCCGCCGCGAGCCCTTGGGCGTCGCCACCATGCGAAAGGGCGCGGCGGTCTTCTGCGTGCGGCGGACTTCCTGCGAAAGCTGGGCGAGCTGATCGGCGGTCAGGCCCTTGTCGCCGGCGTCCAGCTCGGTGAGGAACTGCGGGACGTTCTCCAGCCCCAGCCAGTTGGCCAGCCGCTGCGGCGCCTCGATCCGTCCGTCGGCGCGGACGAGCAGCGGCAGCGCCGGCGATTCGTCGACCATCCGGGCGAGCCGCCGGGCCGAACGCTGCCCCGCCTCGGCGCGCCTTTGCCGCGCGCGCGCGGACACGATCGCCCAGCCTGCCGCAAGCGTCCAGGCTGCCAGCAACATTCCGATGAGGACAAGTGCGGTGGGGCTGAGGATCATCGCGCCTTGGGTATGAGGCGCGCGACAGGATTACAATGGGGTGGGCGTGATGCTCCACCGCGGCCCCCGCGAAAGCGGGGACCGCCGGCCGCATCGACGGGAATGCGCGCGGATCAAATCCCGCGCCGACGCGGCCAGCGGTCCCGGGTCACGCCCGGGACGACCGGAGTATCGGTAGCGGGGTGTCAGTAACGATAGTGGTCCGGCTTGAACGGCCCCTCGGGCGTCACGCCGATGTAGTCCGCCTGCTTCTGCGAAAGCGTGGTCAGCTTCACGCCCAGCTTTTCCAGATGCAGCGCCGCGACCTTCTCGTCGAGGTGCTTGGGCAGGACGTAGACCTTGTTGTCGTACTGCGCGCTCTTGGTGAAGAGTTCGATCTGCGCCAGCACCTGGTTGGTGAACGACGAACTCATCACGAAGCTCGGGTGGCCGGTGGCGCAGCCCAGGTTCACGAGACGGCCCTTGGCGAGAAGGATGATCTGCTTGCCGTCGGGAAACTCGACCAGGTCGGTGCCCGGCTTCACTTCGGTCCACTTGTAGTTGCTCAGCGCCGCGACCTGGATCTCCGAATCGAAGTGGCCGATGTTGCACACGATGCTCATCGGCTTCATCGCCTTCATGTGCCCGGCGGTGATGACGTCCTCGTTGCCGGTGGCGGTAACGAAGATGTCGGCACGCGTGACCGCTTCTTCCATCGTCACCACTTCATAGCCTTCCATCGCCGCCTGCAGCGCGCAGATCGGGTCGATCTCCGTGACCATGACGCGGGCGCCGCCGTTGCGCAGCGACGCGGCCGAGCCCTTGCCGACGTCGCCGAAGCCGGCGACGCAGGCGACCTTGCCGGCCAGCATCACATCGGTGGCGCGGCGGATCGCGTCGACCAGCGATTCCTTGCAGCCATAGAGGTTGTCGAACTTCGACTTGGTCACCGAATCGTTGACGTTGATCGCCGGGAAGGGAAGCTTGCCGTCTTTGGCGATCTGGTAGAGCCGGTGGACGCCGGTGGTGGTCTCCTCCGACACGCCCTTGATGGCCTCGACCGCGCGGGTGAGATAGCCCGGCTTCGCCTTGAGGAAGGCCTTGAGCGCGCGGACGAACTCGATCTCCTCGGCGTTGCCCGGCTCGAACAGCGCCTCGCCCGCTTCCACGCGCGCGCCCCAGAGCGCGAACATGGTGGCGTCGCCGCCGTCGTCGAGAATCATGTTGGGGGTCGTATCGCCGCCCCAGTCGAAGATGCGGCCGACATAATCCCAATAGTCGGCCAGGCTCTCGCCCTTGACCGCGAATACCGGGATGCCGCGCGCGGCGATGGCGGCGGCGGCGTGGTCCTGCGTCGAGAAGATGTTGCAGGTCGCCCAGCGCACCTCTGCGCCCAGCGCCACCAGCGTCTCGATCAGCACGGCGGTCTGGATGGTCATGTGCAGCGAGCCGGTGATGCGCGCGCCCCTGAGCGGCTGCGACGCCCCGAATTCCGTGCGCAGCGCCATCAGGCCGGGCATCTCGGTCTCGGCGATGGCGATCTCGGCGCGGCCGAAATCGGCGAGGCCGATGTCGGCGATGACGTAGTCGTTCTGGGCTTCGGCGACGGTGGCCACGGTGGCGAAACTCCTGCTTCCTGACGCTCGCTCCGGCCCTGCCGGATGCAAGGACGGGCGACGCACGATCGCGCCGCCCTTAACTCAAACCGCCGATATCTGGCAAATATAAAGATTGCTTTATATGCCGCTCCGGAAGCCATGCCGAACCGGATCGAAGCGGCGCGATTTCCTACATCGGCCGGATCGGATAAGCGGGAGACATGGCGCACTCCATTCCCGTCACGCAAATCCGGCCGCCCCGCGCCGCGATGCCTCGCTGCCCGCGCCGGGAAACACCCGGTTGCGGGAGGCGGTTTCCTTTTCCCCTGGACGTCGTCACTTTCGTCAACTTCGTCAACCGGGACAAGGGGGGGCGGCAGGCTGGACGCGCCTCGATCACGGCCGCGGGCGCCCTGATTCGGTGGCCAGGCGAATTTAACCGGCCGCCGCGCCCGCAGGCCGTTGCCCCGGTGGCGTCCAGGTCTATAACGGCGGCAGCCCGATCAACCCCCCTGCCGAAAGGATGCATCCCATGACCATTGCCATTGGCGACAAACTGCCCGACGTGAAGCTGTCCAAGGCCACCGAGAGCGGCCCCGAAGCCGTGCAGAGCGGCGACTATTTCAAGGGCAAGCGCGTTGCCCTGTTCTCCGTGCCGGGCGCCTTCACCCCGACCTGCTCGGCCAAGCACCTGCCCGGCTATGTCGAGAAGGCGTCGGACCTCAAGGCCAAGGGCATCGACGAGATCGTCTGCACCGCGGTCAACGACGGCTTCGTCATGGGCGCCTGGGGCCGCGCCAGCGGATCGCCCGACGTGACCATGCTGGCCGACGGCAACGGCGACTTCGCCAACGCGGTGGGCCTGCCGCTCGACCTGACCGGCGGCGGGCTGGGCAAGCGCGGCCAGCGCTTCTCGATGGTGGTGAACGACGGCGTGGTCGAGCAGCTCAACGTCGAGGCGCCGGGCGAATTCAAGGTCAGCTCGGCCGAGCACATGCTCGAACAGCTCTGAGCGATCAGGCGGTGGACCGGGGGCGGCGGCAAGCCGGCGTCCCCGCCCCGCTTCGGGCTCAGTAGCCCATCAGGCTGAGGACTTCCTTGCGGCTGCGGTCGTCCTCCAGAAACACGCCCATCATCCGGCTGGTGACCATGTTGACGCCGGGCGTGCGCACGCCGCGGGCGGTCATGCAGGCATGGCTCGCCTCGATGACGACGGCGACACCGCGCGGCTTCAGGTTGTTCCAGATGCATTGCGCGACCTCGGCGGTCAGGCGCTCCTGGATCTGCAGGCGGCGCGCGAAGCCGTGCAGCACGCGCGCGAGCTTGGAAATACCGACGACGTGATCCTGCGGCAGATAGGCGATCGCGGCCTTGCCGATGATCGGCGCCATGTGGTGTTCGCAGTGCGACTGGAAGGGAATGTCCTTGAGCAGCACGACCTCGTCGTAGCCGCCCACTTCCTCGAACACGCGCGAGAGGTGATAGGCCGGGTCTTCCTCATAGCCCACGCAGTATTCCCGCCAGGCGCGCGCCACGCGCTTGGGCGTGTCGAGCAGCCCCTCGCGCGATGGGTCGTCGCCGGCCCAGCGGATCAGCGTGCGGATGGCTTCCTGCACATTCTCGGGCACGGGCGGCTTGCCCCTGGGGTCGTCTTCGTCGGGTCCAACCAAGCTGCTCATCAATTCCTCTTCCTGATCACGCATCCTATCGCGGACGGCGCAGGATGCCGCCACGCCTGAACAATCCGCGCCTGCCGCCGATCGGCTCGAACATCTCCTCGGGCCTTTCGGGATCGAGCAGCGCGCTGTCGGCGATCGTCTTTTCAGCTTCCGTCAGCGGACGCAAGGCAAAGGGTTCGAGCCGCTTGCCCCCGGCGTCCCTGCCCTGCGGCAGCGAATCGATCGCAGCGGCCATGCCGCCGTGCCGCTCGATCGCCGCGGCGAGCTGCTCGACGGCGATACCGCAATGCTCGGCGAGCAGCGAGTGGCGCAGGCGGGTTATCGCCGGGCCGATATGGCCGTTGCCGGGCCGCGCGGCGTCGATGAACACGTCGCATTCGCTGTCGAGCCCCATCGAGCGGTTGTTCATGTTGGCCGAACCGACGCGGACGATCTCGTCGTCGACGATCATCAGCTTGGCGTGGACATAGATCTGCGCGCCGCCCGAAGTCAGCGGCACGTAGACGCGAAAGCGGCGCGCGTGATCCACTTCGGCCACGGCGTGGCGCAACCGGACGCGGGCGGTGTCCATCGCCGTCTGCTCCAGCCAGCCGTGCGCGGTGACGGGATTGATCAGCACGATCTCGGGCGGGTCGGGCTCGGCGACGCGCCGGGCGATCGCCTCGGCGATCCGGCGCGAGGCGAAATACTGGCTTTCCGCATAGATGAAGCGCCGCGCGCGGCCGATCTGCTCGATGAACAGCGCCTCGATCTCGCGAACCTCGGCATTGCCGCCGTAAGCCGCGCGGGTGCGGGCGATCCCGACCTCCACATCGGTGAACTCGGCGACGAGCTTTTCCGGCCAGGGGCTTTCCTCCTGCGGCGCGCAGGGCGCCAGGTCGCTCCGCCCCGACTGGCGCCAGCGC
Source organism: Novosphingobium sp. (assembly GCA_041677785.1). Lineage (GTDB taxonomy): Bacteria > Pseudomonadota > Alphaproteobacteria > Sphingomonadales > Sphingomonadaceae > Novosphingobium. The sequence continues at coordinate 7,623 of JBAYPJ010000031.1, forward strand.
TCGCGGCCCAGATCGCCGAGCGCGCGGGCGACGTCGCCTTCCAGCATCATCGTGATGTCGTGCCAGGGCCCGTAGAGCCGTCCGTTCGGACGGCGGCGGCGCATGTCCTCATGCAGGTGCTCGCGCGTGTCCCAGCGGTCCGAGGTGACGTCGATCCCCCCGCAGACGGCAAAGCGATCGTCGATGACGGCGATCTTCTGGTGATGGCTGCAGCCGAGGGGATGCGCCGAATCGAGCTTCAGGTCGATCGCGCGGTGGAAGAAGAAGCGGACGACGTCGAGGATCATGGTGCCGCGCAGCAGGAACTTGAGCGCGCCGAAGTTCCATTCGAGCAGCTTGATCTCCAGCCCCGGCCGCCGCTTCGCCAGCCAGACCATGAAGGCGCCGAGCCGGGCGGGGAAGACCTCGCGGCGCGGCAGGTTCCACCAGCGCCGCCCCTGGCCGAGGCGGATGCGCGAATCGAAGTCCCAGCTGATCAGGAAGATGCGCTGCCGCGCGTGCAGCATCGCTTCCTGGATCAGCTCGAAATAGGCGGCCGCGTCGACCACCACATGCGCGCGACTGGCCCTGGCGTACCGCCAGACCGACGGGCTTGTCGCCTCCTGATCTGCCCGCGCCCCATCCATCTCCAGCACCCTGCCCGAATTTGCCGACAGGCGCAGTCACCCGTCCTCCACAGTCAAGATGGAGCCCTGCGCGCCTCTTGTCATCAGCCTTGCGGCCGGGAATCCTCCGCCGCGCAGGCATGGTGCCGCGGGAGAGACGAGAATGACCACGCCGACCAGCCAGATCCTGGGCGAACTCGCCGATCGCGAGGCGATCCGCGAATGCCTCTACCGCTATTCGCGCGGGGTCGACCGGCTCGACGCCGACATGGTGCGCAGCGCCTACTGGCCAGACTGCCAGGACAACCACATGGGGTTCGCGGGCAATGCCGAGGAATTCATCGCCTGGTCCTTTCCGATCATGGGAACGATGGACCAGTCGCAGCACTTCATCTCGAACGTCCTGATCGCGATCCACGGCGACACGGCCGACGTCGAATCCTATTTCTACGGCTTCCACCGCATCAACACGCCCGACGGCGGCAAGAACGACGTGATCGGCGCCGGCCGCTACCTCGACACGCTGGAAAAGCGCGGCGAGGAATGGCGCATCCTGAAGCGGCTCGTCGTCACCGACTGGTTCCGCCACTATCCCGATTCCGCCGACTGGTCGCAGGGCATGCTCGGCATCATGATCAAGCCGGGCGGCCGCTACCCCGACGACGAGAGCTACAAGCGCCTAAGGCTCTCCTGACGGGGCGGGGTCTGACCGGGCGGGGCGTGACCGGGCGAGGATTGCCCCGGCCAGTCGAGTCGTCTAGGCCGCCTTCCCGGCAAAGCGGGCGGAAACGGGGATTTTGCGGATGTCATCGACCAGGAGAATGGGCTCGCAGGATTCCGCGACGTCCAACGCCCTGCTCGACGCCACCGAACGGGTGCTGCGCAACGAAGGCTACGGCGCGGCCACCTCGCGCCGGATCGCCGCCGAGGCCGGCGTCAAGCAGCAGCTCGTCTACTATTATTTCCGCACGATGGACGAACTCCTGCTCGCTACGTTCAAGCGCCGCACCGGGCACGCGCTGGCCCGGCTCGCGGAAGACGTCGCGGCGGAGCGGCCGATCCAGGCGATCTGGAACAACCTGACCAGCCATGTCGACGGCAAGCTGGTCTTCGAATTCGTCGCGCTGGCCAATAACCACGAAGGCATCCGCCAGGAAGTGGAGCGCTACATCGTCGAATCGCGGCGCCTCGAGACCGAGGCGATCGCGCGGCAGTTCAAGCAGCGGGGGGCCGACACCGGCCCCGTCACGCCCAGGGCCGCGGCCTTCCTCATGTACTGCATCTCGCTGGTTCTGCGGCGCGAAGCCGCCACCGGCATCACCGAAGGCCACGAGGACGTGCTGGCGCTGATGGACTGGGCGCTGGACCGGGTTTCCTGACGAACTCCGCGTCGTCGCAAGCTCTCCCGATCCGTTCGCCAGGCCGGGACAACGGCATTGACCCTGCGCGTGCCGGACGCTAATAAAGTGATCAGCAAAATAAGACGGGAGAAGACGATGAGCGAGGCGGTGCTCGAAAGAAGCGGCCTTTCGGCCGATGAGCCGGGTCGCTGGCTGGACGACGGCTATGAGCGCCTGATGGCAATGAGCTGGCGCGACTGCCTGGACGTCCAGCTCCGCATCATGCAGCGCCGGTTCGACGAACTGGTCCCCCAGGTCGCCGCGCTCGAAAAACTGGCCCGGCGCGAGGGCATCACCGCGATCGCCAGCTTCGAGGACGCGCTGCCGCTGTTCTTCGACCACCGCGTCTACAAGAGCTATCCCCTGAGCCTGATCGAGACGCGCGACTTCCCGCGCCTGACGAGCTGGCTCAACCGCCTGACCACGCACGACCTGACGCAGATGGACCTGGCGGGCCTGACGATGATCGACGACTGGATCGACCGGCTCGACGCCTTCGGCATGTTCATCGGCCATTCGACCGGCACCACCGGCAAGCTGAGCTTCATCCCGCGATCGCAGACCGAGCTGCACGCCTTCCGCAACTGCCACAACGAGGCGAGCCGGGCGTCGAGCGGCGTGAACCCGTGGAATGACCCGATCGAGACCTTCTTCCCCGGCTACCGCTATGGTCACCAGATGGCGATCAAGATGGTCTCCACCTTCAACATTCCGGCGGCGGGCGGCGAGGCGCACTACCACACCCTCTATCCGGGGCGCATCTCGGCCGACCTCATGTCGCTGGCCGGCCGCATGCAGGCCGCCGAGGACCGGGGCGAGCTGGAGCGGCTGGGGCTCGATCCCGCCCTGCTCAAGGCGCGCGAGGAACTGATCGCGCAGGGCCAGCGGCGCGAGCAGGACATCGAGGCCTTCTTCAACACGCTGTTCGAGGATTTCCGCGGCCAGCGCGTGAAGATCGGCGGCACCTTCGGCGATCTCATCCGCACCGCCCGCAGCGGCATCGAAAAAGGCATCAAGCCCGAATTCGCGCCGGGCAGCTTCATCGGCACCGGCGGCGGCATGAAGGGCTTCAAGGACCCGCCCGCCGATTGGGAAAGCTACGTCAAGGACTTCTTCGGCATCGAGACGGTCTCCATGGTCTACGGCATGTCCGAAGGCTGCGGCTTCGCGCCGCGCTGCAGCCATGGCTACTTCCACACGATGCCCCACACCGTGCCCTTCCTGTTCGACCGCGACATGAAGCTGCTCCCGCGCGAGGGCGTGCAGACCGGCCGCTATGCCTTCTTCGACCTCCAGGCCGAGACCTACTGGGGCGGCTTCATCTCGGGCGACCAGGTGACGATCCACTGGGAAGAGGACTGCGACTGCGGCTGGAAGGGGCCGCGCGTCGGCCCGACGATCACCCGCTTCGCCGAAATGGAAGGCGGCGACGACAAGATATCGTGCGCCGGCACCGCGCAGGCGTATAACGACTTCATGGACTTCGTATCACAGGTGCAATGATGACCGACACCTATCGCATCCCGATCATCTCCCGCGGCCGGATCATCCAGCCGGGCGAGGACGCCGTCGAGTTCAAGGGCCGCGGCGGCGCCACCTTCATCGCCCCCGATCCGCACAAGCACGTGCAGGACCTCGTGCTCGGCAACCCGGTGCTGCTGTCCGACCTTCAGCAAACGCCGATGCGCGACATCATCGATTTCCTCGCCGAAGCGGGCAAGCGGCTGCGGCTGGAGGACAACCCCTACCTCCAGGAAAGCTTCGCGCTGGCGCTGCGCGCCGGGGGCCTGGCCGAGCCGATCCTGCGCGGCGTCTACGACGATCTGCCGCACATGTTCGATCCGGTGGCGATGTTCGCGCAGATCGACAGCACCGTGGGCGTCGACTACCTCGATGGCTGGGTGCCCTCCCCCACCGGCCCGCACTGCCGCGTGCGCGCGGTCGGCACGCGCCAGCTCCACATCACCGCCGGCAACGTGCCGGTGGTCGCCGCGCTCACCATCGTGCGCGGCGCGCTGACCAAGTCGGACATCCTGATCAAGTCGCCCTCCAACGACCCGCTGACCGCCAACGCGATCATGCGCACGCTGCTGGAGATCGACGCGAGCCACCCGGTCTGCAAGCACGTCGCCGTCGCCTACTGGAAAGGCGGCGACGAGTTCATGGACCAGCAGATCGTCCGCACCAGCCGAATCGACAAGATCACCGCCTGGGGCGGGATGAGTTCGGTCAAGCACATCCAGAAGTTCCTGTCACCGGGCATCGACCTCACCGCGCTGAACCCCAAGTTCTCGATGTCGGTCATCGGCAAGGAAGCGCTGGAAAGCGAGGCGGCGATGGAAGAGGCGGCGATGGGCATCGCCGTCATCGCGGGCTTCTACAACCAGACCGCCTGCGCCAACACGCGGCTGGTCTATGTCGAGAGCGACACCGACGACGCATCGCTCGACAAGCTGGCCGAACTCGGCCGCAAGGTCGTCTCCGCCTACGGACAGCTCCCGCCGGTCATGTCCACCCCGTTCGAGGCGCCCAACAAGGATCTGGAGGCCGAGCTGGAAGCGGTGGCACTGGAGGATGACTTCTATACCGTAGAGGGCGATACCCTGACCGGCGGCGTCGTCGTCTCGCGCTTCCCCGACCGCGTCGATTTCTACGACCAGCTCAACAACCGCGTGGTCAACCTCGTGCCGGTCGCCGACCTGCTCGAAGTGGTGAAGTGGTGCGACGACACGACCCAGACGGTCGGCGTCTATCCCGAATCGCTGCGCGACCGGCTGCTCGATCCTTTCGCACTGGCCGGCGTGCAGCGGCTGGTCCCGCTCCAGGGCGGCGATCCCATGCACATCTTCAGGGACATGCACACGCTGCCCCCCGGCATGCCGCACGACGGCATCGAGCCGCTGCGCCGCAACGTGCGCTGGGTGATCGACCACCGCCCGCTGGACACCGCCGCCGCGCTCGACATCGCGGCGGAGTAACCCTCGTTGCCGCAGGGGGAACGCAAGCACACGCTCCCCCTGCGGCAATGCCGGCGCGCACGGTTGACGCCGGCAACCGGCAGGGACAAGCTCGCCGCCATGCTAGAAGCCGATCCTCCCGCCCGCCTGCCGCAAGTCCGCGACGAGGACTTCACCGACGAGACGCGCGCCTTCTTCGGCCAGTGGACCGGCGGCATCTTCAAGAATGCGGACAGGAACCCGGTGCTGCGCACCTTCGCGCACCACCCGGAACTGGCAAATGCGTTCTCGCCGCTCAACATCCACCTGCTCAGCGGCAACACGCTGCCGGTGAAGCTGCGCCAGATCGCCATCATGCGCACGGCCTGGATCACCGGGGCGACCTACATGTGGTCGAGCCACCTGCAGACCAGCGTGAGCTGCGGCCTCAGCCCCGAGATGTACGGCCCGCTCCAGCACGGCGCGGACGATCCCTATTTCACGCCTTTCGAGGCGACCGTGATCCGCGCCACCGAGGACCTGGTGAACGACCGCCGGATCGGCGACGCCAACTGGCAGGCGCTGCGGGCCGAATGGGACGAGAAGCAGATGCTCGACTTCCTGTTCACCGTCGGCTGCTACGTCATGGTGGCCGGCGTCATGCGCTCGACCGGCGCGGAGCGGCAGGAGGACCTGCTGGCGCTAGCCGAGAAATACGGCGCGCCCTCGTCGTCCCGATCTTGATCGGGACGACGAGGTTACGCCGGCTCCAGCACCGTCACGTTCACCGGGACCGCCGAGAAGCGCGGCATGAAGTTGATCGGCTGGACGTGGCGCGTCAGCGAAGTGAGCTGGCCCGCGTTGGCGCCGCCATCGGCGACCGGATCGCCGCTGCCCACCAGCGGCCCGAACAGGTGGGTCATCGAGATGACCCCGCGCCGCAGCCGCGCCTCGCCCTTGGCCAGCGTGCGGATGCGGCCGAATTCCGACGCAATCTCGACCGTGGCGCCCTCGGCGATGCCGTCGGCCGCCATGTCGTCGGGATTCATGTGCGCGTAGTTCACCGGATAGCGCCGCGCCGCCTCGCGCGAATGGCGATAGGCGCCATTGAGCGTGTGGAGCGTGCGCCGGCAGGTCAGGCGGTAGCCATAGCCCCGCTCGGGCCGCTCACGCGCCACCGTGGCCAGCTCCGCCGCGACATCGGGCGGGCAAAGCTCGAGCCGGCCGGGCGCGTCGGGCGGGCCGGGCTGGACGAAGCGCGGCTCCAGGGCGGGACGCACGCCCGAAGGGTTGGCCTTGATCGCGTCGAACGGCACGGCGCTGTCCTTCGCCAGGAAGCGGCACAGCTCCTCGGGATCGGGCTTCTCGGTCGGGCTGAGCGGCAGGCCGCCGGGGATGTCCTGAAAGCGCAGGCCGTAATTCCAGTACTTGAACGTCAGCGGCACGCCCATCCGCGCCGCGATGCCCCAGAAGAACTCCCAGTCGTGGATGACGCCTTCGGGCTTTTCCACCACCGGGCCGGTATATTGCACGAAGGGCTCGGGAAACAGGCTGTCGCCGGGGATGCTGATCTCATGCCGCTCGAACGGCTGCGAGGTGGCGATGACATAGTCCGAAACCTGCGCGGTCGCATTCATCCGGCAGTCGAGCGAGACGAGCAGGTCCAGCTTGTCGAACCCCGACCGGGCGAACGCCGGATCGCCCATGGCCATCAGCGGATCGCCGCCGAACGAGATCAGCGCGCGGATGCGGTCGGGTGAATCCGCCGCGATCTCGCGCGGGATCAGCGCCGCGGGGAATTCCCCCAGCAGCGCGCCCACGTCCGCGCTGACGCACTTGGGCTCGCGCTCGAAGCTGCGCGAGGGCGAGACCGCCATCTCGAACGCGTCCTTGACCTTGAGCGTGCCGGGATTGCGCACGCGGTCGCCGGCGCGGCGATAGCCGCCGGCCAGTGCGTTCACCACCTCGATCATGTGGTCGGCGGTGTTGGAATGCGTGGCCATCGACGGGCCGGTGCCGCTGCCGGCATAGGGCTTCTTCGCCGCGCCCAGCCATTTCGCGGCAAGCTCGATCTGCTCGACCGGCACGTCGGCACGCGCCGCCGCCATCGCCGGCGTGAACGGCGCCAGCGCGGCGCGCAGTTCGTCGAGCTGGATGCACCAGCGCGCGGCGAAATCGGCGTCATAGCGCCCGTCGCGCAGCATGGCGTGGGCGATCGCGGCGAAAAGCTCGGTGTCGTGGCCGGGCAGCGGCTGGATCAGGAGATCGGCATAGCGCGCGGTCTCGGTGCGGCGCGGGTCGACGATGATGATCTTGCAGCCGCGCGCCCGCGCCGCCTCGAACGCCCGGCCCGGCGCCCCGCTTTCTGCCAGGGCGAAAGGCGCGCCCTGGTGCGTGACCACGGGGTTGCCGCCGGCCAGCAGGGCGACGTCGGTGTCGCGCAGGCTGTGCTTGCCGCTCGCCATCAGGCCGAGCCGCGCCATCGTCACCCACTTGGCCGACTGGTCGACGGTCATCGTCGAGAAGAAATTGGGCGTGTCCAGCGCCGCCACCCAGGCGCGCTCCATCAGCCCGCCGAGCACGCAGCGATAGGCGCCGGTGCCGTGATAGACAGCGATCGCGCGCGGTCCGTGTTCCTCGTAGAGCGCCTTGAGCCGGGCGCCGATCTCGTCCAGCGCCGTCTCGGCCGCGATCGGCGCGAAAGTGCCGTCGGGCCTCCGCTTCACGCTCCGCAGCAGCCGGTTCTCGGCGCCGTTGTGGAAATCGACGGCGGCCATCCCCTTGGGGCACAGGTAGGGCCCATAAGGCGAGACGCTGCCGTCCGGCCGCGCGCGCACCATGCGCCCGTTCTCCACCTCGATCTCCATCGAGCAGAGCGCGCTGCAGTTGCGACAGAACGTCTTGACCATCTCTCCCATGCGATCAGGCTAGCCCAACCGCCGCCGATGCCAAGCCGGCAATCGGCACGATGCGACGCACGATCAAGCGACACTGCCGCCAGGTATGCCACCAGATATGCCGGCAGCCGGAATTTGCGTTCAGACGCCGGCCGCCATGCCGCCGGTGACGCGCAGCACCTCGCCGGTGACGAAGCTTGCCTGCGGGGAAGTCAGGAACAGCATGGCGTCGACGATGTGCTCTTCCTTGCCGTCGTCGCCGATCAGCTGCATCGCCTTGACGCGGGCCTTGGTCTCGGGCGGCAGCTCGGCGGCGATCGTCTCGGTCAGCATCAGGCCCGGCGAGATCGCGTTGACCCGCACGCCGTCGGGGCCCAGTTCGCGCGCGAAAGTGATCGTCAGGCCCGAAACCGCCAGCTTGGTGTCGCCATAGGCAGAGCCCCCCATGTGCCCCGCCGAGGACGCGATATTGACCACGCTGGCGCCCGCACGGCCGCGCATGTGTTCGGCGGCAGCGATCGTGCAGGTGACAACGCCCATCACGTTGACGTCGAACAGGCGGCGCACCTTGACCAGCCCCATCTTGAAGATCGGCTGGCCGTATTCGTCGCTGTGCAGGCCGGCGTTGTTGATCAGGATATCGATGCCGCCGCCCAGCGCCGCGGCGCGGGTCATGACCTCGGCCATCCGCGCCTCGTCGGTGACGTCGCCGGCCAGCCCGATCGCCTTGCCGCCGCCCCGCCGGATTTCCTCCGCGGCCGCTTCGGCGACGGCGCCATCGATGTCGACCAGCACGGCTTGCGCGCCGCGCGCGGCCAGCGCCGTGCCGAACGCCTTGCCGAAGCCGCGCCCACCGCCGGTGATCACCGCCACGCGGCCCTGATAGAAGCTGTCTTCGGACATCCTGGTTCTCCCGATTGCGCGCGCCGTGATGCCACAACCGCCGCCGCCGGCAACCCGCCATGGCGATATTCGAACCCGTTGCATTCCACCACCGGTCTGTCAGCATGCCGGAAACATCGCGGAGAAGGCATGCGACGCGTCTCGCGATTCCCGCGGGTGGGCGGCGCCTGCGACGCAACGGCTTCGGCACGCGCAGCCGATTCAGCTTTGGCGGTTCAGGTTCGGCAGCGACTCATTCCAGCGTCCACAAACCGCTTGCCAGTATCTGCCGATCCGAGTTAATGAAACGCACGCGCTGCCATTAAAGCGACTCGCACAGGACATCACCGGAGGAATGCCATGAATACGCTGACCGAGCTGAGCAACCCGCCATCCGCCGATTCCGCCGGCGTCGATTCCGCCCCCTTCTTCATCCGCGGCCAGGTGGTCGAAGGCGCCGACCAGACGCACCGTTCGCGCGACCTGGGCGTCACGTTCGCCACGCCCAAGCTCGATCTCAACGCGCTGGTCCACCCGCGCACCGAGCTGCCGCCGCTGCTCAACGTGCCGCTGGCCGAAATCATCGATTTCCTCGTCGAATCGGGCCAGAGGCTGTGCGATCCCAACAACCCGCACGTCCAGGCCTGCATCGACCGCATGGCCAAGGTCAGCCTCGCCCCGCGCGCGGTGATCGAGCATCAGATGCTCCACGCCACCGAATACCTCGACAAGAAGGTGCTCACCGAAGTGGTCGAGCAGAACTTCCCCAATCCCAAGGCGCTGGACGAGTGGGTGCCGCACACCGACCACCAGGGCCGCCGCAGCTTCATCCGCGCCTATGCCCCGCGCCTGATCCACGTGCTGCCCGGCAACTCGCCCGGCATGGGCATCCGCTCGATCGCGCAGTCGGCGCTGGTCAAGTCGGTCAGCCTGTTCAAGATGGCCTCGGCCGATCCGTTCTCGACCGTCGCCTTCCTGCGCACGATGGCCGAGATCGATCCGAACCACCCCGTCGTCCAGTCGATGTCCGCGATCTACTGGCGCGGCGGCGACGATACGGTGGAGCGCATCCTCTATCGCCCGCAGTATTTCGACAAGCTGGTCGCCTGGGGCGGCGGCGATGCGATCAACAACGTGATGAAATATATCGGGCCGGGCTTCCAGCTCGTCTCGTTCGATCCCAAGACCTCGATCTCGATGGTCGGCCGCGAGGCCTTCGCCTCGGATGAAGCGCTGGCCGAGGCGGCCGAACTCAACGCCCGCGACGTCTCGATCCTCAACCAGGAAGCCTGCGTCTGCAGCCGTTTCACCTTCATCGAGGCGAGCCCCGAGGACGCCGACCGCTACTGCGAGGTCCTCTCCGAGCGCCTGCGCATCGACCGCACGGGCGAAGGCACGCCGCGCCCGCTCGACATGGAGCTGAAGGAGCAGATCGACGTGCTGCGCATGATGGACGACGAATACGGCGTGTTCGGCAAGTCCGACGGCCGCGGTATCGCCATCCGCTCGGAAGAGCCGGTCGACTTCCACCCGCTGCGCAAGACCTCGAACGTGGTCTGCGTGCCGGACCTGATGGAGGCGATGAAGTACGTCAACGTCGCGACGCAGACGGTCGGCGTCTATCCGTTCCACCGCATGGCGGGGCTGCGTGATCACCTCGCCAGCGGCGGCGCCCAGCGCGTTGTCCGATTGGGCGAGGCCGGCCCCAGCGCGATCGGCAACCCGCACGACGCGATGTATCCGCTGCACCGCTTCGTCCACTGGATGGCCAACGAGGACGGCTGCGAGGGCGACGACTGACCCCTAGAGAAGCTGAAAGGATATCGGGCGGCTGCTTCATCGTGCGGCCGCCCGAACCGTTTTCAGCGGGGGCGCCGATACCGTTCGCTTCAACCGCCTTTCCTACGCACCCTCGCCCGCCTATGCTTGCCGGGATGACCCGCAGCCGCCCACTAATCGAAAAATCCGATCGAAACGCCACCAACCATCGGATGCAAACTTTCTCCTGGACCGGGTAAACTGTATAAACCACGTGTCACCCTATGTGGTTTGCGGCCTTGCCCCGGCGTGACGAATCGCTAGAGAGGGCGCGACGACGCGGCGCTACCGCACAAGCAGACAGGGACTTCTTCCATGGCGACCTTCACCCTTCCCAGGAACAGCGTGATCAGCAAGAAGGGCAAGCATCACCGCGCGGAAGGCGCCGCCCGCGTCAAGAAATTCACCGTCTACCGCTACGATCCGGACAGCGGCGAGAACCCGCGCTACGACACTTTCGAGATCGACCTCGACAACTGCGGGCCGATGGTGCTCGACGCGCTGATCAAGATGAAGAGCGAGCAGGACGCGACGCTCACCTTCCGCCGCTCGTGCCGCGAGGGCATCTGCGGCTCGTGCGCGATGAACATGAACGGCCGCAACGGCCTGGCCTGCACCACCGCCATCGACGACCTCAAGGGCGATATCCGCATCACGCCGCTGCCGCACATGGAAGTGATCAAGGACCTGGTGCCCGACTTCACCCATTTCTATGCGCAGTACACTTCGATCCGCCCCTGGCTGCAGACGGTCTCGACCACGCCGTCGGGCAAGGAGAGGCTGCAGAGCCCAGAGCAGCGCGAGAAGCTCGATGGCCTTTACGAGTGCATCCTGTGCGCCTGCTGCTCGACCTCGTGCCCGAGCTACTGGTGGAACTCCGACAAGTACCTCGGCCCCGCGATCCTGCTGCAGGCCTACCGCTGGCTGGCCGACAGCCGCGACGAGATGACCGGCGAGCGCCTCGACGAGCTGGAGGACCCCTTCCGCCTCTACCGCTGCCACACCATCATGAACTGCTCCAACGTCTGCCCCAAGGGTCTGTCGCCGGCGCGGGCGATCGCCGAGATCAAGAAGATGCAGGCAGAACGGCACGTCTGACGTGACCGGGCAGGCGCCCCTCACTAATTTCGTCTGCGAGGCCGACCCGGACAACCCGGGCTGGCTGCGCTGGCGCATCGCCGACGCCGCGCTCTTCAACGAGGCGGTGCTGGGCAGGCAGATCGTGCGCGCCGAAGGGACGGACACCTGTCGCATGCGCATGGTCCCGCGCGATCCGGTGCATACCAATTCGGCCGGGCGGGTACACGGCGCGATCACGCTGGGACTGATCGACGTCTCGCTTTTCGCCGCCATGTACGTGCTGCGCGGGGTCGACGCCGGCCGTTCGGTGACGGTTGATCTGACGACGCAGTTCATCGGTGCCGGCGACGCGACGCGGCCGCTCGATTCGGTGGTCGAGGTGCTGCGCGAGACCTACCGGCTCGGCTTCCTGCGCGGCCTGGTCGTGCAGGGCGACGACACGGTCGCTTCCTTCACCGCCACGATTCGCAAGCCCTCGCCCGGCAAATGACCGGCCTTCTTGCACGCTACGAAGCGCTGCTCGCCTCGGGCGAGCTGCGCCCCGACCCCGCGCAGGCCGCGGCCGCCGAGCGGCTCGAACGCCTGCAGCGCGAGCTGGAGGCGAGTTTCGCACCGCGCGGTATCCTCGGCAAACTGTTCACCCGCAAGCCGCCGGCGCCGCGCGGCCTCTATCTCTGGGGCGGGGTCGGCCGCGGCAAGTCGATGCTGATGGACCTGTTCCACGACACGCTGCAGATCCGCCGCAAGCGCCGCGTACACTTCCACGCCTTCATGCTCGAGGTCCACGCGCTGCTGCGCGAGGAGCGCAAGAAGGAGGCGGGCGACCCGATCCTGCCGGTCGCCGCAGCGCTCGGCGCGGATGTGCGCTGCCTCGCCTTCGACGAGATGGTGGTGAACAATTCCGCCGACGCGATGATCATGAGCCGGCTGTTCACCTCGCTCATCGTCGAACAGGGGGTGACGATCGTCACCACCTCGAACCGCGCGCCATCCGCGCTCTACAAGAACGGCCTCAACCGTGAGCACTTCCTGCCCTTCATCGCCCTGATCGAGCGCGAGCTTGACGTGCTGCCGCTGAACGGGCCGATCGATTACCGCCTGCAACGCCTCGGCGGCATTGCCACCTGGCACATCCCGCTCGGCCCCGAAGCCACCGCACAGGTGCGCGAAGCCTTCTTCCGTCTGACCGACTACGCGCCCGAGGACGCCGCGCACGTCCCCTCGGCCGAACTGGACGTGGGCGGCCGCACGCTGCACGTCCCCAAGAGCCTCAAGGGCGTCGCGGTGTTCAGCTTCAAGCGGCTGTGCGGCGAAGCCCGCGGCGCGGCCGACTACCTCGCCATCGCCCGCACCTATCACACGGTGATCCTCGTCGGCATTCCGCGCATGGGGCCCGACAACCGCAACGAGGCGGCGCGGTTCGTCACGCTCATCGACGCGCTTTACGAGAACAAGGTGAAACTGCTGGTCACGGCCGACGCCCGCCCCGAGGACCTCTACCAGGCCGGCGACGGACGTTTCGAGTTCGAGCGGACCGTCAGCCGGCTGAACGAGATGCAGAGCGCCGACTACCTCGCGCTGGGCCACGGCGAGGAATAGCGTCGTCCCGGTTGCTCCGGGACGACGAATTGCGACGGACTACGATGCCCTTGCCAGCATCGCCTGCCGCACCTGGGCCCCGGCAAGCCGCTGCATGAGCTTCAGGTCCTGCTCACGCAACTGCAGCGCCGCGTCCGCCCAGAGATCGACGATCTCATAGTATTCGCTCATCTCGATCCGCGTCGCCACGCGCGTCGCGCGGCGTGCGTTGACCAGGCCGGCATGGCGGCGGTCCGACTTGGCGATGAATTCGCGCACCGCGGCAACGCCTTCGCCCGCCGGCGCGAGCTGGTGGACGATGCCGAGGTCGTACATCTCCTCGGCCGAATAGGTTTCGTTCGACAGGATGATGCGATCCGCCATCGCCGCGCCCAGCCGGCGCGACAGGATGGCGTGTGCGCCCATGCCGGGAAACAGGCCGAAGGTCACTTCGGGCAGACCGAAGGTGGACCCGCGCTCGGCGATGAGGAAGTCGAACGAGAGCAGGGCCTCGAACCCGCCCCCCAGCGCCTGCCCCTGCACCAGCCCGATCGTCAGCATCGGCAGGCCGAGCGCGTGCATGTTGCGATCGAGGATGTCGACACAGCGATAGCCGTAGGCGGCGAGCCCCTCGCGGTTACGCTCACGAATCAGACTGTGGAACAGCGCCAGATCGCCACCGAAGCAGAACACGCCAGGCGAACGGCTGCCGAGGATAAGATAGCGCAGCGGCAGGCGGCCGGGGCCGAAGTGCTGGCCGATCAGCGTTTGCCACTGCTCGAAATCCGAAAGCATCGCCGGGGTGAAGCTCGGCCGCTCCTTGGGCCGCATGAACGTCCAGAGCGCCCGCCTGCCGGCGTCGTAGAGCACGTCGAGTTCGTCGAGGTTCAACAACCGCTCGGGCACGGCAAGCCGCTGACCGGACTGCTCGATCAGATGCTCGACATCGGACCTAAGGGGGATGGCCGGGGCCTCCTCAAGCTCGTTCTGTCCGTCCTGGCTGTCCAGATCGCCGCTCAGCCGATCCATAGATTACCCCGTTTTCGACCCGCGCGCCGCTTTTGCAGTCTTTCGCGACACTTAAGAATCTACGCGAGGGTCGAGTCGCTTGGCAAAGGGATTTTGCACGATTGCCCCCAGACGCCGGTTTCGCGCATGCGAATTGACCGCCGTTTGACGGACTTTTCCGCTTGACTGATTCCCCCCTGCAACAGTTGCGCAACAGGAAGGCGAAGGTGCTCGGCGACAAGCCACTGCATGGGAATCCTCGACCAAATTCCGTATCTTGTATGGTTAACCTTAGAATTCCTACAACTTCTGGCACAAAACCGCACGAAAATCCCGGCGACCGAGCCGGGAAAGGTCAGTTGACCGCCCCCGGCAGGGTGCCGGCGCGCCTCACGATCGATGGCGTCTTCGGAAAAAACGTCAACCCACGACGCCCAGGCGGACGAGCGACTTTTCCAGCATCAGCAATTGCCAGAGCAACCGCGAGTGATCCGCGCGTCCGGCGATATGGGCGGAGGCCAGCGCGGCGATGCGCGGCCCGTCGAACCAGCCGGTGCGGGCGAGCGCGGCCCCCTCGCCGATGGCGCGCGCATCGCCAGCAAGCGGCCCGCGAAACCACTGCGCGATCGGCGTGACGAAGCCCTGCTTGGGGCGGTAGAGGATGTCGTCGGGCAGGTAGCGGCGCATGGTCCGCTTCATCAGCCACTTGCCCTGCCCGCCCCGCATGCGCAGCCGCTCGGGCAGGCCGGCGGCGAATTCGATCAGCCGATGGTCGAGCAGCGGCTCGCGCGCCTCCAGGCCCACCGCCATGCTGGCGCGGTCCACCTTGGTGAGGATGTCGCCCGGTAGCCAGAACTTGAGATCGGCATACTGCGCGCGGTCGAGCCCCGAACGCGCCGGCGCGCCGCGCATCACCTCCTCCAGCGGCCGTTCGGCGCGATAATCGCCGCGCAGGCGCAGGAAGTCGGGCGAGTAGATGCGATCGCGCAGCTCGGGCGGAGTCACCGACAGCGCACGCGCATAGCCTTCCTCGCTGCCGGCCGCGAGCGAGAGGAAGGTCGACTTCGCGCGCAGCACCCGCGGTGCCCAGTCGGCCTTGGGATAGAGCGCGCCGAGCGTGCCGAACACCGGACGCCGCAGCGACGCTGGCAGCAGGCCGCGCAGCCGGTCCTCGTTCCGCTGGAAGACGTGCCGGCGATAGCCGGCGAAAGCCTCGTCCGCCCCGTCGCCCGACAACGCGACGGTGACGGTCTCGCGCGCCAGTTGGCACACGCGCCAGGTCGGCAGCGCCGAGGCGTCGGCGAAAGGCTCGTCGAACATCGCCGCCAGGGTATCGATCGCGGTAAAGTCGTCGGGCGAGACGGTGCGGCTGCGGTGGTCGGTGGCGAAGCGTTCGGCGACCTGCCGGGCATAACCCGTCTCGTCGAGCGCGGCGACGTCGAACCCGATCGAGCAGGTCCGGACCGGGCTGGCGCCGGAACCGCCGCTGGCCTCCGCCATCAGCGCCACGACGCTCGAGCTGTCCACTCCGCCCGAAAGGAACGCGCCGAGCGGCACGTCGGCCGTCGTGCGCGATGTCACCGCCTGACGCAGCAGGTGCAGCAGCTCGGCCTCCAGATCGGCAGTGCTGCCGCGCCGGCGCTCGGCGAACGATACATCCCACCAGCGCACCGGCCTGGCCATCGGAGCGTCATGGCGCAGCAGCAGGTAATGCCCCGCCGGCAGCTTCTCCACGCCCTTGAGGATCGAGCGGGTATCGGGGATATAGCCCCAGGCCAGATAGTCCTCGACCGCCAGCGGATCGGCTGCGCGGCGCAGCAGCGGGTGCGCGGTCAGCGCCTTCAGCTCGGAGCCGAAGATCACGCTGCCGTCCGCCAGCGGTGCCAGGAACAGCGGTTTCACCCCCAGCCGGTCGCGCGCCAGGAACAGCGTGCGCCAGTCGAGGTCGTAGATCGCAAAGGCGAACATGCCGTGCAGCCGCGGCAGGCACTCCACGCCCCAGCGCTGCCAGGCGGCGAGGATCACCTCGCTGTCGCCATCGGTGTGGAACACGGCCCCGCCCGCGCGCAGCTCCTCGCGCAGCTCGCGGTAGTTGTAGATCTCGCCGTTGAACACGAGCATCGCGCGGCCGTCGGTCGAGGCCATCGGCTGCGGCGAGCCGGCAAGGTCGATGATCGACAGGCGGCGATGCCCCAGACCGACGCCGGGCGCGGTCCAGACACCGTGGCCGTCGGGCCCGCGATGCGCCATGGCATCGCACATGCGTTCGACCCGCGCCGGATCAACCGGCTTGGGTGTGGAAAGATGGAAGATGCCCGCAATCCCGCACATGCGCGAACGGCCTTAGTGGACGCCGGCGGCGTGGTCCATCCACCGGTCCACGGGGCCTGCCGCACGCAGGAAGGCCTTCACCGAAGCCAGCGCCGGGTGCCCCCGATGCTCCTCGGCGGAAAGGATCAGCATCGTCGTGGGCTGGGCGCGCAGCAGCAGACGGTCGGCCATGTTGGCAAGCTTGAGCCGCGCGTTGCTGCCGGTGGTAAGGTCGCCTGTGCGGTACCAGGTACCGGCCAGCCGGCCGACATGCCCTGCGGCGAGCAGACGATCGCTCCGGCCGCCCGCGATCGGCGGGCCCGGCGCCTGCCAGGCCCAGACCCCATCGGGCGGCAGCGCGCCCTGGCCGAAGCCGCCCGCCTCACGCCCTTCGTCCTGCGAGGCGTAAACGGCGAGGAACACGTCGACCTCGCGCCCGGCGGCATCGGCATAGCGGCCGAGCAGGCGGTGGTCGGCGCCCTGCGCGCGCGGCTGCCAGGCAACGGTGGGCGCATAGGCGACGCGGCGCCAGCCGGGCACCTCGGGCAGGTCGAGGGCGCGCGGCAGCGGCGCCGACAGCGCGTCGGCGGCGCGAGCCCAGGCCTGGGCACCCAGCATGATCCCGGCCAGCGCCAGCAGCGCGGATGCCGAGCCGATGCGCCGGGCGGCAAGCCGATCGAGCCGGCGCGAGCCTTCGATCCGCGCAATGTCCACCGCCGGCCAATCGGCCGGACGGTCGAAGAAGCGCCAGGACAGCGCCAGCACCAGCGCGATGACCACGGCGAAGAAGATCCAGCCGTAGACGATGTGGTCGAAGCCCGATGCCGCCTCCGCACCAACGTATTGCGCGGCGAAGATCGTGCCCCAGGCGCGCACTCCGTTCGCCAGCACCGGCACCGCCACGCACACGGCGAGGAAAGCCAGCCGCCGCCGCCAGCCGACGAAGCAGACGCCGGCGGTGAGCACGCCGAAAGCCATCATGGCGATAAGGAACTTCACGCCCGAACAGGCCTCCGCGACTTCGAAGAGGCCCGCGGGTGTGTGGATGAAGACACCGTCGATCACCGCCGGAATGCCACTGATGTGGACCAGTCCGACGGTAATCGCCGCGGTAATCATCTGTAGTGCGGGGACGAACTCGTCGCCGAATGGCACGAGGAATGCCATGTAGCCCAACGGAAAGGCTAGCACCGCGCCGACGCGCGGTCCCAATAGCGTCAGCACCGAGCAGGCGAGCAAGGCGACCGCGCCGAACTGCCGGGCGATCGACAGGCTGGCGAACGCGCCCAGCACCCATACGAACCCTGCCCCCACCGCCAGAATGAGCCCGGGCCACCAGCCATGTGGCGTCATCCGGGCAAGCTGGGGCAGCCGCTCGCGAACCAGCCAGGCGACGATCGCCGGCACCAGCAGGACATGGTTGTAGGTCGAGATATTCCACCACTGCCCGGCCATCGCCGTCCAGTCGGAAAGAAACAGCAGCAGGTTTCCGGCCCAGGCAAAGGCCAGCAGCGCCAGCGCCGGACGCCAGGCTGCGGGCAGGCGGGCCAGCAGACCCGGCCCCGCCCGGAGCCGCGCGGTGACTTCAGGCAGCATGGCGCGCGGCACTGTGCTGCCCCGCGACAATGCCGGTCAAC
Source organism: Novosphingobium sp. (assembly GCA_041677785.1). Classification (GTDB taxonomy): domain Bacteria; phylum Pseudomonadota; class Alphaproteobacteria; order Sphingomonadales; family Sphingomonadaceae; genus Novosphingobium. The sequence goes on from JBAYPJ010000031.1 coordinate 25,774, forward strand.
GGCGTCAGCGCGGCCGTCCACGAGGCGTTGTCGACGACGAAGCGGCGCGCGGCCTGTCCCATGCGGTGGGCGCGATCCGGATCGGCCAGCAGCGCCAGCGTCATCCATGCCAGTTCGTGATCGCTTCCGGCCACCGCGAAATGCTCGCCATCGTGGGCGGCGATGCCCGTCGCGGCTTCGCTACTCGCTATCACCGGCAGCGCCATGGCCATGGCCTCCAGCACCTTGTTCTGTACGCCGCGCGCGATCTCCAGCGGAACCAGCGCGTGGGTCGCTCCCGCGAGCCAGGGACGGATATCGTCGACCCGGCCCCAGACGTAACAGCCGTTCTCGCCATGGCGTGCCCGCAGTTCCGCCGTCGGGTTGCGGCCGACGACGTGGAAAGTCGCGTCGGGGCGCTCGGTGCGGATGCGAGGCAGGATGCGATCGAGCACCCGCCGCACGGCATCGACGTTGGGCGCGTAGTCCATCTGGCCGGTGAAGATCAGCCGCGGACCGCGGCAAGCGATCATGCGCGGCTCGGGTACAACCGCAGCGGGATCGTAGCCGGCGCTGTCGATGCCGTTGCACAGGGCGCGAACGTCCGCGTCGCTGCCAATGGGCAGGCGCGAACGAAACAGCTCCGCTTCAGCCGGCGAGACGAGCAGGGTGATATCGGCGCGCGCCGCCAGCCGCGCCTCCTCGGCCGCGAGCAGCCGCGCCTCGCGCATCTCGACCCAGCCGGTCACGCGCCCGCTCTTGCGGGCATAGGCCTCGAACTTGGCCGAATCGACATCGACCAGATCGACAATCAGGCGGGCCGGAAAGCCCTCGGGAACGTATTGCCCCATCTGCCCCGAATAGACGTAGAGCGCTGAGATAGGCCGCGTCGCGAGCACCTCCGCGACATAATCGGCCAGGGCCCGGTCGTGGAAAGCAGCAAGGCTGACCGGCTGGCGTAGCGCCAGCGCCTGCACCGCCGCCAGCGCCAACGACTTGCTGCGGCGGACCATACGGTAACTGGCCGCGAGCGCCGCGAGATCGGCCTCCGCTGCATAGTCATCGTCATCATCGGCGAAAGTCGCGACATGGACGGGTGCCAACCCGGCAAGGTGACGCAAGATGTGATGCGAGCGGATCTTGTCGCCACGATCGGGCGGAAACGGCAGGCGGTGCGCGATGAACAGTATCTCACCCATCAGCCCAGCCCCCGCGCGATCAGGGGCCCCAGCCGATTGGCCAGCGCAAGCGGCAGCCGCTGCCAGACGGCGATCTGCAGGGCGTGCCGGGCGCTGGTGGGGTCTGCATCGCGCGCCGGCGCGCCAGGCGCGGTCCAGGTGGCGTAAGTCAGCGGCGCGGGCTCGAAACCCCAATTGCGCTTGAAGTGGTAAGCGCCGCTCCCGACCTTGGATCGGCCGAAGTCGAAATGCGTGGCGCCGCGCCGCCGGGCGTGCCGCATCAGTTCGAAATACATGCGGTCGTTGGCGCGCAACGCGCGCGCCGCCTGTGTGCCGCCGCCCCAATAGGGCATCACCGCGCCGCAGTGGTAAAGCGACAGCACGCTCGCCACCGCCGCTCCCCCATGGCGGACAGTGAGGATGTCGGCATCACCGCCGAACCGGTCGAGCACCGCATCGAACAGCGCGCGCGGGAACACCGGCGTGCCGAGGTTGCGCACGCTTTCGGCATAGACGGCGTAGTGCGCGGCCCGGTCCCGTTCGGCAGTGCCGACCTCGATCTCCAGCGGATTGGCCAGGCCCTTGCGCACTTCCGCCCGCTGTTTGCGCGGGATGGCGAGAAGCTGCGCCTCGTCATCCCCGGCGAGCGGCGTCACGAAGCCAGCGTGCGCTTCCGTCCTGAGCGTCCAGCTATCGCGACACTCCGGCAGCAGGCCGCCGCGCAATTCGATCGTCGGGCACGAGCGACGCAGGGCAAGCTCCTCGACCGAGCGGAAGACCGCCCCGGCGTCGGCGCCTTCCGCTGCCAGCAGGCCGCCATCGACGGCGAAGCCGCTGGACGCGAGCAGGCGGCCGAAGATCGGCGAATGGATTTCACTGAGCGGCAGGAAGGCGATAATCTCCCCGTGCCGCTCGGCGACCAGCGCCAGCGCGCGGTTGCCGGTGCCATCCGCGACTGCCCGCAGCCACGCGGTGCGGTGGAAAGGCGTCGCGTCCGCATGCGCGGCGACGAAGGCGTCGATCCGCACCGCTTCGAGCGGATCGGCCAGTTCGGCGAGTCGCACGCGCTGGCGCGCCGGAAGGAAAGGCGCGTTCATGATGTCAGCGTTACGGCCTTTGCCGCTTCGTGCCGGGCCAACTCGTCCATCCGTCCCCAGGCGAACTCGCCGAAGAGCTGACGCAACTTGCCGCTCATGGCGCCGAGCCTGGTGTAGTGCCGCAGCCTCGATTTCAGCGGCGCGCCGTTCACTCTCGGCTGGTCGGGATCGATCTCCCAAGGATGGAAGTAGAACACCGCCGGTCGCGCATCGCGGCGGTTGACCTGGCGGATCGCCCAGCGAGAGAAGCCATAAGGCAGCACGCGGAAGAATCCCCCGCCCCCTGCCGCCAGCCGCCGGCCGGCGAAGGTCGCCGTCGTCACCGGGATTTCGATAAGGTCCGACGAAGGCAGCGGCCTGAAGGCGAAGCGCGGCGCGGCCGCCCAGCCGTAATGGTCGTGGGTCAGCGGGGCGACGCTCGAGCTATAGGCGAAGCCCTGCTCGGCAAGCTCAGCGAAGGCCCAGGGGCTGCGCTGATCGATCGAGAAGCTTGGCGCGCGATAGCCGCTGACCTTGACGCCGGCGGCATCCTCGATGACCTCTCGCGTCTTCCTGAGGTCGAGCGCAAAGCTGGCACGATCCATGCGAAAGACGCGCTCGTGATCCCAGCCGTGGCTGGCAAGCTCGTGGCCGGCGGCGGCGATGCGCCGCATCAGGGCGGGGTGGCGCTTCGCGACCCAGCCCAGCGTGAAGAACGTCGCCCGCACGTCCGCTTCGGCGAACATTTCGAGGATCGCATCGCAATTGCGCTCGACCCGCACGGCCAGCGAATCCCAGCTTTTGCGGTCGATCACCCGCTCGAAGGCGCCAACGTGGAACCAGTCCTCGACGTCGACCGAAAGGCCATTGGTCAGGGCGGTAGGCATGGGCGCGATCTCTCTCCCGACCCGTCAGGCGGCGACGCGGGCGTCGTTTTCCGCCTCGATCCACTCGATCAGCATGGTCAAGGTGTGGCGGATCGTATGCTCCTGCTCGATCAACCGGTTCTCGAGCCCGGTGACGCGGTCCTGCAGGATGGCCTGTTCGCCCCGCGTGCCCGATTCCTGCACAGTGTTGGCAAGCTCGATGACCGCCTGCTGCAGTTCGGCGATCTGCGCGTCACGCTCGGCCAGCGCAGCCAGGAAACCAGCGTCCGGAATGCCGGGAGCCGCTTGCGCCGCCGCCTGGATGGCCACGGCTGGTTGCCCGCGCGCGGGCGCGGCGTCGCGGCCCAGTTCGCCGACGACCTGCTGCAGCATGGCTCCGTCGATGCGGCTGCGCTTGTCGACCGCGCCGAGCATGAGCAGCCGGTTGACGATCTGGTTGATCCGCCGCGGCACGCCGCCGGTCGCCGCATAGATATCGGCGAAGACGCGCTGGTCGAAGCTGGGATTGCCCTCCCAGCCAACGCGCTTCAGGCGGTGCTCGATATAGGCCTGGACCTCGTTGGCCTCCATCGCTTCGAGATGGTGCGTGGCGATGACGCGCTGACGGAGTTGCTCGAGATCGGGGTGCTCCAGCAGCGTCTCGCGGAACTCGGGCTGGCCGAGCAGCAGCGTCTGCAGAAGCGGGTGCGAGCCGAGCTGGAAGTTCGACAGCATGCGCAGCTCTTCGAGCGCCCCGATCGACAGGTTCTGCGATTCGTCGACGATCAGCAGGCAGCGGCGGCCCGCGCGCGCTTCGTCGTGGAGGAAGCCCTCGATAGCCCCCAACGCGGTGGCTTTGTCGTGGCCCTGTACCTTGAGTCCGAAGGCCTGCGCGACGACGTGGATCAGTTCCTCGCCATCGAGCTTGCTGGTGACGATCTGCGCCGCAGTGAGCCGCGCCGCGTCGACCGTCGCCATCAGGTAGGCCACCAGCGTGGACTTGCCGGCGCCCACCTCACCGGTGATCACCACGAAGCCCTCGCTCTGGGCAAGGCCGTAGGAGAGATAGGACAGCGCCTTGCGGTGCGTCACACTCTCGAAATAGAACGCCGGATCGGGCGTGAGCTGGAACGGTCTGCCGGTGAGCCCGTAGAATTCGTCATACATGCCTGGTTCCCTCCACAGGCTCAGAAGCTGTACCGCACGCCGACCAGCGCCGAGGCGATCCACTGGTCGGTCAGCGACGCGGCGCGGTCGATCCCCTCGACGCCCACCGCCGCGTTCGCGGAAAGGTGCCGGGTCAGGTTGCGATAATAGGATGCCGACGCGCCCATCGCGGTCGCGTCGCCGGTAAGGCTCGACCCGCTCCGGAACCAGTTGGCGAACAGGTCGGCGCGGATGCCCGAATGCGGGTCGAGGCGGCGGTCGAGATAACCGGCCAGCCAGTAGTTCTCGTCGATGACGCCATTCGCCACGGCGAGCACCGTCCCCGGCGCGGCGATGAACCTGCGCCGGTCGTAGCCGCCGCCGATGCCGGCGCTCGTACGCCCCAGGCCGACGGTGTAGCTCGCCATGACGCCCCGCGCGCGGAAGGTCGAGGAGCGCACCGAGCCCAGCGCGCTCGCCAGGCAGCTACCGCCCTCGAGCGAGGCGACACAGCCGCCGATGCCGCCGGACAACGGATTGCGCACCACCTCGAAATCGGTCGGCAGGTCGATCAGCGCACGGTTCACCTGGCCGCCGAATCCGGCGACATTGTCGTAGACCGAGACGTTGACGGCGCTGCGCGGGCTGGGCGCATAGGCGAAGCTGCCGTAATAGCTCGTCGCGCCGTAGCGGCGGCCGACGTGCGCTTCGAGCGCGGTGCGCCGGCTCGGCCGCCAGATCACGCCGGCGTCCCAGATCAGCCCGCTGGTATCGTAGGCCAGCAGGCGCGGCCCGCTCCTGTCGGTGACGAAGCGGCCGTCAGGGCCGATCACCGGATTGCCGCCCGCATCGCGCAGCGCGTCGCGGCCGGAAATCTCGACGTTCTCGTAACCGACGCCGCCGACCACCGCGAAGGTGTTGGTCACGGGCACCGTGACGTCGACGCGTGCCGAGAAGTCCTCGACGCGCTGGTCGAGATTGGAAATGTCCTCGCGATAATATCTGGCGCCGGCTCCGATCCCGACCGGCAGCACGTCGCCCGCCTTCAGCCCGGCGTGGACGTCGGCCAGGTGCACCTTGCTCTCGTCGAACACGTCGACCGGCGGCTGGCCCGGCGTCACGACCAGCGCATCGGGCGAGTTCACCTTGGTGTAGCCGAAGCGGTAGTTGGCATCGACCGCGACCGCGCCGAGATGGGTGGTGACCGACGGCCCGGCATAGACCGAATAGACCTGCGTCACCGTATCGCCGTCATCGAGCGGCGAAAGGACGGCGGCCCCATCGGCTTCGACCCGCGACCGCGCCGCAAGGCCGCCGGCGTGGAGCGTCACGCCCGGCATCACCGTGGCATAGCCGTTGGCAAGACCGCTGATCGTATCGGCGTCCTCGGCCCGGCCCCAGCCGAAGCGATGCTCGTAGCGCAACGAGATCGCGGCCCCGTTGTTGCGGCCCTGGATCGAGGCGTCGACGCCCGCTGCGACCATCGAGTAGGTCAGCGTGTCATCGCCCGGCGACAGCTCGCTGGTGACGATCTGCGCGGCCTCGATGTAGGGCGTGATCCTGACACCGTAGTCGCCCGACTTGCGACCGCCGCGCGATGCGCGGGCCTCCTTTTTCGGCGAGGCCGGGGAGTCGGCCGCAGCGCCCTCGCGCTCGCCGCTGCCGCCACCGACATTGCCGTAGCCGATCGTCTGCGCGGCTGCCGCCAGCGGCAGCGCGCAGACGCCGGCCGCGCTCAGCAGGGCAAGGTTGCGGAGAAGACGCGACGCCATCGTCAGGCTCCGTATCCGTAATAGGCGCCGAAGCGACGCCCGCTCGGGCTGAAATCCGTCGCGTTCAGGAGGAGCTGGATGTTGGGGCAACCGGAGAGCAGCGAGATGGCATCCTCCAGCGATTGCTGGCCGGTGCGATCCGCGCGGCAGATGACCAGCGCCTGGCCGACGTGCTTGGCCAGTTCGGCCGCCGGCGAGGCCGCCAGCGCCGGCGGCGAATCGAAAATCACCATGCGGTGCGGCGCACCCTGGGTCAGCCGGTCGAGCACCGCCGCGGTGCGCGACGAGGCCAGATATTCGCTGTCACGATTGGTCGCCTCGCCCGCCGGCAGGACCTTGAGGCCGGGGACGTCGGTGGCGAGCACGAGATCGGCCACGTCGAGCGCGGGATCGGCCAGCGCATCCATCAGCCCGCGTCCGCCCGGCAGACCAAGCGCGCTGAGTACCGAGGGCTTGGCGAAATCGGCATCGACCAGCAGGACCTCGCTTTCCTTCTCGGCGGCGATCGACAGCGCTAGATTGACCGCGCAGTAGGTCTTGCCCTCGCCGGGATGCGGCGAACAGATCAGCACACGCTGCGCCCAACCAGCCCGCGGCCCGCCCGCGCCCTGACGCTGGAGATCGGCAACCTGGAGCAGCAACTGACGCTTGACGATGCGGAACTCCTCCAGCGTCGCCGTGACGTTGCCTTCGGGCACGATGAAGCCCTGGCGGCGCAGGTGCTCGCGGTCGATCGGGTGCGCGATGCCGGCCGGGTTCGGGGCCGCCTCGATGATCTGCGCCGGTTCGAGAACGGCAGGAGCGGATTCCGGCTCGGCCGTCACGGCCGCCGGAGTGGGGTCGGCAAACTGGGGGGTAGGCTCGGGCGCGGCGGGCACCGGCGGCGGGGTGAACTGGTTCCAGCCGAAGCTCTCGACGGCGCGCTCGATCAGCGAGCCGCTTTCACCGGGCAGGGGAATTCTGGTCTGGTCGGTCATACCATTCCCCTCACGCCACCATGCCGCGCTGGATGAACTCGACCGCCATCAGCAGGACGAACAACCCGCCGAGCGCGCCGACGCCCGCCAGGAAGAACCTGAGCTGGCGCGTACGCGCGGCCTTGCCCGCCTCGGTCAGGGTGCGCGAGATCGAGCCGAGCACCGGCAGGCCGATCGTCTTTTCCAGCTTCGCCGTGGTCGCGAAGGTGGCGCGGATCTGGCCGAGCGCGAAAGCCGCGGCAACCCCGGCGCCGATGCCGATGACAAGCACGCCCAGCAGCAGGATCGGCCGGTTCGGCGCCACCGGCGCACGCGGCGTGGTGGGCGGGTCGACGACTTCGAACTTGACCGCCTCGCGCTCGGTCTTGACCTCGCCGCGCAGGCGCAGTTCCTCACGGTCGCGCAGAAGCTTGTCGTACTGCGAGCGCAGCACGTCGTAGTTGCGGCTGATGCGCTGGGCCTCGGCGGCGATCTCGGGATCGTTGATCTGGCGGGCGGTGAGTTGGGCGATATCGGCCTGGACCATCGCCCGGCGCGCCTGGAGCGCCTGCACGCTCGCCTCACGGTCGGCCCGGATCGACTGCAACGAGCCGTAGGCCGGGTTGGGCACCCCGCCCACGTCGCCGCCCGGCCCCTGCGCGGCCGCCTGCAACTGAACGATCTGGCTGCGGACCGAGATCACGTCGGGATGGCTGTCGGTCAGACCGCGTGCGCGCATGCTGGCGAGATCGGTCTGCGCCTGCGCCAGCGAGTTCCTGACGCCGCCGGTGCCGGGTACGCCGGCCAGCGTCGCCGGCGTGCCGGCAAGCTGGCCCTTGATCGCCGCGAGCGCGCTCTGCGCACCGGCAAGGTCGGCATCGATGCCGCGCAGTTCGGTCCGCGCCGCCTCGAGCCGCTGCAGGCCCGCCTGACCGCCGGCAACCATGTCCGGGTTCTGCGCCTCGAAGGCAAGCCGGCGCTGCTCGGCGGCTTCCAGCTCCTTCTCGCGCTGCGCAAGCTGGCCGTTCACGAAGGCCAGCGTCTCGGTCATCTGGCCACGGCCGCCGGAAAGGTTCTCCTCGCGAAAGATGTCGATCATCTTCTGCGCGATCGCCTGCGCCAGCCGGGCATTCTCCGCTTCGGACAGCGCGCCCTCGCGGGCCTGCGCGGTGATCTCGAAGATGTTTTCCTGGGTGCTGACGACCTTGATGTCCTTGCCCAGCTTGAGGACGGCGCCTTCCATGTCCTTGGGCGAACCGACGGAATCGCCGAACCTGGTCGAACGCACGACTTTCTCGAGATTCACCGCGCTGGTCAGCGTCTGGCGGATGCGCTCGATGTCGCGCTTGCGGTCGGCGACACCGATGCCGATCTGCTCGGCCAGTGCATCGTCGAGCTGGACGAAGATGCGCGCCTTCGATTCGTAGCTGTTGGGCACCATGGCCACCACCAGCCAGCCCAGCAGGCACACGCCCCAGGCCACCGCCAGCGCCAGCCAGCGGCGGTTCCAGACGCTGTGCAGCGCGCAAAGGGCTTCGTCGTAGAGCGAGTTCATCGCCGTGCCCGCCCCCCCGCTCAGAACATGCTCTCAGGGATGATGATGACGTCGCCGGGCATCAGCATCACATTGGCCCGGCTGTCGCCCTTCCTGAGCAGGTCGCCCAGCTTGACCGCGAATTCCTTTTGATGGCCGCTGGCCTTGTCGAAGCGAACCAGCTTGGCGCGGTTGCCGGCGGCATATTCGGACAGGCCGCCCACCGCGATCATCGCGTCGAGCAGCGTCATGTTGGCGCG
>JBAYPJ010000032.1:0-33745 GCA_041677785.1 Novosphingobium sp.
AGGCGATCGCCGCGCTCGATGTCGACGTGCTGCTGTCGCATCTCGTCTCCGCCGAGGAGGATGTGCCGCTCAACGATCGGCAGCGCATCGGCTGGGAGGAGGCGAAGCGGGCCCTGCCGCACCGGCGTTCGAGCCTTGCCAACAGCGCGGGGATCGCGCTGGGGCCGGCCTATCACGGTGAACTGACCCGGCCCGGGCTGTCGCTCTACGGGGGCATCCAGCGGGATGCGTTCGCAGGCCGGATCGCGCAGGTGGCGCGGCCGATGGCGGCCATCCTGCAGGTGCGGCAGGTCGCGGCCGGCGACACGCTCGGCTACAACGCCACTTTCACCGCCGACAGGCCGATGCGCGTGGGCACGATCGCGCTGGGGTATGCCGACGGCTATTTGCGGTGCTGGTCGGGCAAGGGCGCGATGCTGTCTGGAGGCCGCCGGCTGCCGGTGCTGGGGCGCGTCAGCATGGACCTGACGATCATCGACCTTTCGGCCGCTCCCGACCTGCGCGAAGGCGACTGGGTCGAGGTCGCGTATTCCCCCGTCGAAGCCGCCGCGCGCAGCGGCCTGTCGCAGTACGAGATCTTCACCCTGCTGGGCGACCGCTTCGCCCGCTGAGCCCGTCCCCCGTCAGGACTTTGCTGCGCAGCGAGACATGTTGCGTTGCGGTTGCTGCGAGTGCTAACGTCGGCCAAGGCACAATCGGGGTCAGGCAATGGCTGAAGCGGCAGATAAGTCCGGCGATACCGTCATCATCAAGAAATACGCCAACCGGCGGCTCTACAACACCCGGTCGTCGAGCTACATCACGCTCGACCACCTCGCCAAGATGACCCGCGAAAATGTCGACTACAAGGTGCTTGACGCCAAGACCGGGGCCGACATCACGCATCAGATCCTGACGCAGATCATCATGGAAGAGGAAGCCTCGGGCGAGCAGATGCTGCCGGTCAGCTTCCTGCGCCAGCTCATCTCGATGTACGGCAATTCGATGCAGTCGCTGATCCCGCACTACCTCGAAGCCTCCATGGAGAACTTCCGCGCCAATCAGACGAAGCTGCACAAGGCCTTCGAAGACAGCCTGGGCAACAACCCGCTGGCACGCCTGGCCGAACAGAACATGGCGATGTTCAAGGCCGCCGCCTCCGCCTTCATGCCCGGCACCGACCGCGACGAGGCTGCGCCGCCACCGTCCGGCAGCGAGACCCGGGACGAATTGGCCGCCCTGCGCGAGCAGATGGCCGAGATACAGAAGAAGCTGGACTCGCTGGGCCGTTAGCATCCCCGCGTCCCCGTCTGCGCGGGGGCGCAGCTAGTCCTTCCGCCCTGCCGACGATCCCGCTACAGGCGCCCCATGAATCAGCCCGCCAAGATCAAGCACGCGCTCTCCGTCACCCGCGAGGGCGATTTCGCCCAGTGGTATCAGGACGTCATTGCCGAGGCCGAGATGGCCGAGGAATCGGGCGTGCGCGGCTGCATGGTGATCAAGCCGTGGGGCTACGGCATCTGGGAACGCATCCAGACGCTGATGGATGCCCGGATCAAGGCGGCCGGTGTCGAGAACTGCTATTTCCCGCTGTTCATCCCGCTGTCCTACTTCGCCAAGGAGGCAGAGCACGTCGACGGCTTCGCCAAGGAAATGGCGGTCGTCACCCATCACCGGCTGATCGGTGACGGCAAGGGCGGCCTCGTGCCCGATCCGGAAGCGAAGCTGGAGGAGCCGCTGATCGTCCGGCCGACGTCCGAGACGGTGATCGGCGCGGCGATGGCGCGCTGGATACAGTCCTGGCGCGATCTGCCGCTGCTGACCAACCAGTGGGCCAACGTCGTGCGCTGGGAGATGCGTACGCGCATGTTCCTGCGCACCAGCGAGTTCCTCTGGCAGGAAGGCCACACCGCCCACGCCGATCGCGACGACGCCATGGCCGAGACGCTGCGCGCGCTGGAGATGTACCGCGCCTTCGCCGAAGGGCCGCTCGCCATGCCGGTGATCGCCGGCGAGAAGCCGGAGAACGAGCGTTTTCCCGGCGCCGTCGCGACGTATTCGATCGAGGCGATGATGCAGGACGGCAAGGCGCTCCAGGCGGGCACCTCGCACTATCTCGGCACCGGCTTCGCCGAGGCGGCGGGCATCCGCTACCAGGACCGCGAGGGCCAGCAGGCGCTCTGCCATACCACGAGCTGGGGCGTCTCGACGCGCCTGATCGGCGGCGTCATCATGACCCATGGCGACGACGACGGGCTGCGCGTGCCGCCGCAGATCGCGCCGCACCAGATCGTCATCCTGCCGATGCTGCGCGACACCGACGAGGACGCCGCGCTGCTCGCCTATTGCGACGAACTGCGTAGCGCGCTCTTGCAGCAATCGGCGCTGGGCGAGCTGGTGCGCGTGCTGCTCGACAAGCGGCCGGGCAAGGCCACGCAGAAGCGCTGGGCCTGGGTCAAGAAGGGCGTGCCGCTGATCCTCGAGATCGGCGGGCGCGACGCCGCCGGCGGCCAGGTTTCGGTGCTGCGCCGCGACCGGCTCTGGCGCGAGGACGCCAAGCCGAACTTCGTCGCGCAGCCGAAGGAAGCGTTCCTCGCGCGCGCGACGGCCGAACTGGAGGACATCCAGGCCTCGCTTTTCGCCGAGGCGCGGGACAGGCGCGACGCGCAGATCGTGCGCGGCATCGACAGTCTGGATGCGCTGGCGCGGTTCTACGCCGAGGACCAGCGCTATCCGGGCTGGGTCGAACTGGGCTGGTCGAAGCCCACCGGCGAAGAACTGGAAGAAATCGTCGCAAAGCTCAAGGCGCTCAAGCTCACCATCCGCAATACGCCGCTGGATGGGGCGCCGGCGACGGGGACCTGCCTCTTTACCGGCAGGCCGGCGGTCGAGCGGATCTACCTCGCCCGCGCTTATTGATCCGGCCAAGCCGCTGCGGCGCGACGCCTGATCTCGCCTGAACGCATTGCGTTGCCGCGAGCGAAGCGCCACATGGCTGCCATGGTCCGTCCCCCCAAGCCCGTCCCCGGCCTCCCGAGCCGCCAGCAGATCCTCGATTTCCTGGCGCAGTCGCCGGAGCCGGCGGGCAAGCGCGAGATCGCGCGCGCCTTCGGCCTCAAGGGGCAGGAGAAGATCCAGCTCAAGGCGCTGCTGAAAGACATGGCCGAGGAAGGCCTGATCGACGGCAAGCGGACGGCATTTCATCGGATGGGCGGCGTGCCGCGCGTCACCGTGCTGCGCGTCGTTGACACCGAAGACGGCGAGGCGATCGCGATTCCCGACACCTGGCAGCCTGACGACGCCACGCCGCCGCCCCGCCTGCGGCTGGTCGAAAAGGGCAGGAATCCGGCGCTTCGCAAGGGCGACCGGGTGCTGGCCCGCACCGAGGAGGTCGGCTCGGGCTGGCGCGCTTATCCGATGAAGAAGCTGCCGGCTTCGGCCGAGCAGATGCTCGGCGTGGTCGAGATCGACGGGGCAGGCAAGGGCTGGCTCGCGCCGATCGACAAGCGGGTGCGCAACGCGGTGCCGATCGCCGATCTGGGCGGCGCGGAGGCGGGCAGGCTGGTGCTGGCCGAGCCCGCAGGACGCTCGCCGCGCGCCGGAGTCAAGGTCACCGAGGTCCTCGGCGATCCCCTGGCGCCGCGCGCTTTCAGCCTGATCGCGATCCACAAATACGGCATTCCGCACGTCTTTTCCGAAGATGTGTTGACGGAAGCCGAGGATGCCGCAAAGCAGCCGCTGTCCGAGGACAGGCGCGAGGACCTGCGGCATTTGCCGATCGTCGCGATCGACCCCAGCGATGCCCGCGATCATGACGATGCCATCTGGGCCGAACCGGACGGGCAGGGCGGCTTCCGTGCCGTCGTCGCCATCGCCGACGTCTCGTTCTACGTTCGCCCCGGCGGGGTGCTCGATCGCGAGGCGAGGAAGCGGGGCAACTCGGTCTACTTCCCCGACCGCGTCGTGCCGATGCTGCCCGAAGTGCTTTCGGCCGACGTCTGCTCGCTGCGCGCGGGCGAGGACCGGGCGGCGATGGCCTGCCACCTGACGATCGCCGCCGACGGCAAGGTCGCGAACTGGCGCTTTACCCGCGCCATCGTGCGGATCGCCGAGGTGATCGCATATGAAGATGCGCAGGCGCGAATCGATTCGGGCGAAGCCGGCGAAAATCTGCAGAACCTCTGGGCCGCCTGGCGCGCGCTGGAAAAGGCGCGGCAGGGGCGTGATCCGCTGGAGCTGGAGCTGCCCGAGCGCCGCGTCATGCTCGACGAGCAGGGCCGCATCACCGAGATCCGGCAGCGCGAGCGGCTCGACGCGCACCGCGTGGTCGAGGACTTCATGATCGCCGCCAACGTCGCCGCCGCCAAGGCGCTCGAAAGCAGGGTCGCGCCGATCGTCTACCGGCTGCACGAGCCGCCGAGCCGCGAGAAGCTGGTCGCGCTCAAGGACTACCTGTCGACGTTCGACCGCAAGCTGGCGCTCGGCCAGGTCATCACGCCCAGCCTGTTCAATCGGCTGCTGAAGGACGTGGCCGACGAGGCAGAGAAGGCGCTGATCATGGAAGCGGTGCTGCGCAGCCAGACGCAGGCCTATTACGGCCCGCGCAACGTCGGCCACTTCGGCCTGGCGCTGGGCAGCTACGCGCATTACACCTCGCCGATCCGGCGCTATGCCGACCTTCTGATCCACCGCGCGCTGGTCGACGCCTTCGCGCTGGAGCAGCCCGCGCCGAAAACGAAGCTGCCGGCCGCCTCGGGCCTGTCGGACCGCGACCGCGCCGATCTCGTGCGCGTCAGCGAGGCGATCAGCGCTGCCGAGCGCCGCGCCATGGAGGCCGAGCGCGAGACGATCGACCGCTACGTCGCCGCCTGGCTTGCGGCGCGTGTCGGCGAGGTGTTCGACACCCGCGTGACGGGCGTGCAGAAGTTCGGCCTGTTCGCCACGATCATCGGCCTGGGCGGCGACGGGCTGGTGCCGGTCTCGACGCTGGGCGCCGAACGCTTTGGCTACGACGAGAAAGCGCAGGTCCTCGAAGGCGAGCAGAGCGGTACGCGCTACGCCATCGGCGACCGGCTGCGGCTGCGGCTGGCCGAGGCCAACCCGCTGACCGGCGCGCTGAAGTTCGAGCCCGAAGACAGCGCCGGCATGGCCATCGAGCCGCGCGGCCGGCAGCTTCCCCTGAAGCGCAAGGGCGCGCATCTGGCGGGACGGCGGGGCAGGCCGGCGAACATCCGGCACCAGGGGCGGAGGAAATAGGGCGAGGGCGGCGCGCGTCCTTCGACAAGCTCAGGACGGGCGGGGTTGGCGAATGGGGTAGAAAAGAGTCCGCTCATCCTGAGCTTGTCGAAGGATGGCGCGCCGACAAAAGCGCTCAGCTCAGCCGGTCGATATCCTCCAGATCCAGCGAGCCGGGGATGACGAACACCGGGCAGGGCAGGTGCGACAGGTAGGCGCCGGTGAAATGCGCGACCAGCGGGCCGGGGCCGCCTTCCTTCGCCGCGCCGAGGACGAGCGCGGAAACCTCGGGGTGTTCGGCCAGATAGTCGCGCACGACCTTCTCCGCCTCGCCCTCGATCACGGAGATCACCGGCATCCTGCCGCTTTCGGAGGCGAGGTTGCCGGCGGCAGCCCCCGCCAGCGCCTCGGCGCGCGCGCGGGCCTCTTCGGCGATGGTCGCCTGGACGCCGGCAAAGGCGTTGAACGGCTGCGGCGTGACCACGGAAAGCAGATGCACGGCGCCATCGGTGCCGGCCGCACGGCGCGCGGCGAAGCGCAGCGCGCTCAGTGCTTCCTCGCTTTCGTCGATGACCACCAGATAGACGCGCATCGTCAGTATTCCCCCGCCGTGCGATATCGGTCACATTGGCGAGCTACGCAAGGTTCTTGCTCTGTCCGGCCAATTTGGCCAAGGACAGGACCCAGCACCGTATCGTCAGGGACCCGGCCTGTCATGCCGATTGAGATCAAGATGCCCGCGCTTTCGCCGACCATGGAAGTCGGCAACCTGGCCAAGTGGCTGGTCAAGGAAGGCGACGAAGTCCACGCCGGCGATATTCTCGCCGAAATCGAGACCGACAAGGCAACGATGGAATTCGAAGCCGTGGACGAGGGCACGGTGGCCTCGATCGCTGTGCCCGAAGGCACCGAAGGCGTGAAGGTCGGCACCGTCATCGCCACGCTGGCGGGCGAGGACGAAGACGCCGCGTCACCGCGCAGCGCGCCCGCCCCGCAGCCGGCCCCGGACAAACCGCCGGCCGAGACGCCCGCCGCCCCGGCGGCTTCCGAACAACCGGCGCCGAAAGCCGCGCCCGCACCAGTCCAGACCAAGGAGGGACGTATCCTCGCATCGCCACTTGCCAAGCGCCTCGCCGCCGAAAAGGGCGTCGATCTCGCCACCCTGAGCGGCAGCGGCCCGCACGGCCGCATCGTCAAGGCCGACGTCGAGGGTGCGCAGCCCGGCACGGCCAAGCCCAAGGCCGAAGCCGCGGCTCCCGCGCCGGCGCCGGCGCCCGCCGCCGCGCCCGCTGCGGCCTCGGCCGAGAAGCCGGCGACGGTCGAGATGGCGGCGGAAACCCGGCAACTGCTGGACGACCGGGTGCCGCACACGGTCGAGAAGCTGTCGGGCATGCGCAAGACGATCGCCAAGCGGCTCAGCCAGTCGATGCAGCAGGCGCCGCACATCTATCTCACCGTCGACGTGCGGCTCGACCGGCTGATGGCCCTGCGCGCCGAGCTGAACGACGCGCTGGCGAGCCAGGGGGTCAAGCTTTCGGTCAACGACATGCTGATCAAGGCGCTCGGCAAGGCGCTGGTCGCGGTGCCCGAATGCAACGTCACCTTTGCCGGCAACGAACTGATCCGCTATTCGCGCGCCGACATCTCGGTGGCGGTGAGCATCCCGGGCGGGCTGATCACGCCGATCGTTCAGGACGCCGACGGCCGCAGCCTGTCCTCGATCGCGCAGGCGACCAAGGACCTCGCCGAGCGGGCCAAGGCGGGCAAGCTCCAGCCGAGCGAATACATGGGCGGCACCGCCAGCATCTCCAACATGGGCATGATGGGGATCAAGCAGTTCACCGCCGTGATCAACCCGCCGCAATCGACCATCCTCGCCATCGGCGCGGGCGAGCAGCGGCCCTACGTGATCGACGGCGCGCTCGGCATCTCCACGGTAATGAGCGCCACCGGCAGCTTCGACCACCGCGCGGTGGACGGCGCGGACGGCGCGCGGCTGATGGCGGCGTTCAAGGACTACGTCGAGAAGCCGCTGGGGATGCTGGCCTAGCTTGATGGGCAGGCCCCCCTCTCCAACTGCGGCTAGCCAGCAAGCTGGCAAGCCTTCGTATCCGCCCCCGCAAGGGGGGAGGACAGCAGGGCCGAGACCCTCTCCCCTTGCGGGAGAGGGAGGGGCCCGCGCCGAAGGCGTGGGAGGGAGAGGGGCAGAGCTATGACCCAGCCCACCTCCGAACCCGTCATCCGCATCACCGCCATGCCGGCGGACGCCAATTCCTATGGCGACATCTTCGGCGGCTGGCTGATGGGGTTGATGGACATGGGCGCCGGCCTGATATCCGCGCGCGCGGCGCATGGCCGGGCGGTGACGGTGGCGATGGACGGAATGCAGTTCCTCGCGCCGGTCAAGGTGGGCGACGAGGTTTCGGTCTATGGCGAACTGGTCAAGGTCGGGCGCACGTCGATGCAGGTCAATGTCGCGGCCTGGCGGCGGCAGCGCCACGGCGAGGAACGGATCAAGGTGACGGAGGCATTGTTCACCTTCGTCGCCATCGACGAGGCCGGGAAGCCCCGGCCCGTCAAGCAGGAGAAATAGGCAAGTGTCAGATCAATACGACGTGATCGTCCTCGGTTCCGGCCCCGGCGGCTATGTCGCCGCGATCCGGGCCGCGCAGCTTGGCCTCAAGACCGCCATCGTCGAGCGCGAGCTGCTGGGCGGGATCTGCCTCAACTGGGGCTGCATCCCGACCAAGGCGCTGCTGCGCTCGGCCGAGGTGTTCCACCAGATGAAGCGCGCCAAGGACTATGGCCTGGCCGCCGACAACATCAGCGCCGACCTCGACGCCATCGTCAAGCGCTCGCGCGGGGTGGCGGCCCAGCTCAACAAGGGCGTCACGGGGCTGATGAAGAAGAACAAGATCGCCGTGCACATGGGCACCGGCAAGATCGCCGCGCCGGGCAAGCTCAGCGTCACCGACGCCGACGGCAAGAGCACCGAGCTGGCCGCCAGGCATATCATCGTCGCCACCGGCGCCCGCGCGCGCGAACTGCCCAAGCGCACCGGCAAGGCCGACGGCAAGCGCATCTGGACCTATCGCCACGCGATGACCCCGCCCGAGATGCCCAGCAAGCTGCTGGTCATCGGCTCGGGCGCGATCGGCATCGAGTTCGCCAGCTTCTACAACGACCTCGGCGCCGACGTGACGGTGATCGAGATGCTCGACCGCGTGGTGCCGGTGGAGGACGCGGACGTTTCGACGTTCCTCGAGAAGGCGCTCAAGAAGCAGGGCATCAAGATCATGACCTCGGCCAAGCTCGAGGACATCCAGCCCGGCGACAGCGGCGTCGCGGTGAAGATCAAGGGCAAGGACGGCGCGGTCGCCGAGGACACCTTCAGCCATGTCATCGTCGCGGTGGGCATCGTGCCCAACATCGAGAACATCGGGCTGGAGGACATCGGCGTCGAGCCCGACGAGCGTTTCCACATCAAGACCGACCCCTACGGCCGCACCAACGTCAAGGGCGTCTGGGCGATCGGCGACGTCACCGCCGGTCCCTGGCTGGCGCACAAGGCGAGCCACGAGGGCATTACCGCGGCCGAGGCGATCGCGCAGGAACTGGGCAATGCCGAAGTCCATCCGCATCCGCTCGACCGGAACACCATTCCGGGCTGCACGTACTGCCACCCGCAGATCGCCAGCGTCGGGCTGACCGAGGCCAAGGCCAGGGAAGCGGGCCACGAGGTGAAGGTCGGCAATTTCCCCTTCATCGGCAACGGCAAGGCGATCGCGCTGGGCGAGGCCGAGGGCTTCATCAAGACGGTGTTCGACGCCAGCACCGGCGAACTGCTGGGCGCGCACATGATCGGCGCCGAAGTGACCGAACTGATCCAGGGCTTCGTCGTCGGCAAGACGCTGGAGACGACCGAGGCGGAGCTGATCCAGACGGTGTTCCCGCATCCGACGCTGAGCGAGATGATGCACGAATCGACGCTGGCCGCCTATGGCCGCGTCCTGCACATGTAAGGGGGCTGGGGCGGGGCTCCCTCCCTTGCGGGGGAGCGCTCAGCCGCCGGCGTAGCCTTCCAGCCGGCACTGGCGCACGATGTTCTCGAACACGGCCACGTGCAGCGGCTCGGCGAATTCGCAGCCTACCGCCTTGCCGCGCCGCCAGCGGACGTGTGCGGTCAGCATGGCAAGGCCGGGGATGCGGATGCGCAGCGGCAGGTCCTTCCTGCAGTCGGGCAGCCACGCGATATGGAATCCCGCCTGCGAAATGTCGGCAAGCCGGACCATCTGCCACGGCTCAAGGCCCTGGCGTACCTCGCAAAGCAGGGTGATTTCAGCGCGATCGCTGAATTCGCGCGTGCAACCGAGTTCCGATGAAATGGGCGCGTGCTTCACCGCCGGGGCCTCCTCGGCGGCCCCTATAGCCGGCGGAAGTTGCAAAGCGGTTAGCGGGGTTGCAGACAGGAGCGGGGAAGGCGAAACAATCCTCGCCCGGAAGTGTTTTCCAGTGCGCATTTGCACCGAAGGAGAGGCAGGATGCCGCAGACAAGAATGACGATCGCCAGCCTCGTCGCCCTGGCCTTGCTGGGTAGCACGCCCGTCCTGGCGCAGCCGGCCTGGCAGCAGGGGAGCTGGAACCGCGAGGCGTTCTGGCACGGCGCGCCGTCGAACCTGCGCGACCGCGTGGAATTCCTCCAGCGCCGCATCGACAGCGGCGCCCGCGACGGCAGCCTGTCCCGGCGCGAGGCGAACGACCTCAACCGCCGGCTGGCGACCATCCGCCGCGATGCGCGGCGCAGCAATCTCTCGCCCAGCCGGCGCCAGAACCTGCAGGCGCAGCTCGACAATCTCGGCCGGCAGATCCGCTGGCAGCGCCGCGACGACGATCGCTTCGCGACGACTTACGACGCGTCCCGCTATTACCGCAACGATCCGCGCTACGGCGAACGCCGGCTGACGGCGCGGGACGAAGTCTATCGCGGCTCGGACGGGCGCTATTACTGCAAGCGCAACGACGGCACGACCGGACTGGTCGTCGGCGCGATCGGCGGGGGCGTGCTCGGCAACGTGATCGACGGCGGCCGCAACCGGGTTGCCGGAACGCTGATCGGCGGCGCGCTCGGGGCGCTGGTCGGCAAGGCCATCGACCAGAGCGACAACGATCTGCGCTGCCGATAAACCATCGCAAGCGGCTTGAAACGCGCAAGTAACTGTGATTCTATTGGCCATGATCAAGAAATCGCGCATGGAACCGAAACTTGCCCGGGAAAGCCTGGTGCAGGGCGGTGCGCTGGTGTGCCTGCTGGTGCTGGCCGGGTTTTCGCTCGCCGGCCCCAGCGGCATCCTCGCCTGGTCCGAAAACCAGCGGCTGCTGGCCGAACGCCGGGCCGAGGTGGTGCAGCTGACCAAGGAACGCGACGAACTGCGCAACCGCGTCGCGCTGCTCGATCCGCGGCAGATGGACCCCGATCTTGCCGGCGAACTGCTGCGCAGCAACCTCAACGTCGCCCACCCTGACGAAATGGTGATGCTGCTGCGCTGACCGGCATTTCGCCTATCTTGCCGCCATAGCGCCGATCTCATGGCAGCGGCGCTATCCCTGCGGCCGGCTTGTGCCTATATCCATTAGCGAATCTGCCACCAGGGGACAGGAATTGGCCAAACCCGCCCGGAGCGGCGCCGCTGCCGTGAAGAAGAAGACCACCACCACCACCGCCGGAGGCCCCGACGGCGCCGGCTTTCCTGAAGCGGGGCCTGAAGCGGGCGATGGCACGGTCGCCTTGCGCAGCTTGCAGGAAGCACACGGCAACGAACGCCGCTACGACGCCAGCGACGAGGAACTGCTCCACTTCTACGAGCAGATGCTGCTCATCCGCCGCTTCGAGGAACGCGCGGGCCAGCTCTACGGCCTGGGGCTGATCGGCGGCTTCTGCCACCTCTACATCGGCCAGGAAGCGGTTGCGGTGGGCCTGCAGTCGGCGCTCGACAACGACAAGGACAGTGTCATCACCGGGTATCGCGACCATGGCCACATGCTCGCCTACGGCATCGACCCCAAGGTGATCATGGCCGAACTGACCGGACGGCACTCGGGCATCTCGAAGGGCAAGGGTGGCTCGATGCACATGTTCAGCATCGAGCACCGCTTCTACGGCGGTCACGGCATCGTCGGCGCGCAGGTGCCGCTTGGCGCCGGCCTTGCCTTTGCGCACAAGTACCGCGACGACGGCGGCGTCTGCCTCGCCTATTTCGGCGACGGCGCGGCGAACCAGGGGCAGGTCTACGAAACGTTCAACATGGCTTCGCTGTGGAAGCTGCCGATCATCTTCGTGATCGAGAACAACGGCTATGCCATGGGCACCGCGGTCAAGCGCGGGTCGGCCGAGACCGAATTCTACCGGCGCGGCACGGCCTTCCGCATCCCCGGCATGGACGTCAACGGCATGGACGTGCTGGAGGTACGCCAGGCGGCGGAGATCGCGCTGGACTACGTCCGGCAGGGCAACGGGCCCGTGCTGATGGAACTGAACACCTACCGCTACCGCGGCCATTCGATGTCCGACCCCGCGAAGTACCGTAGCCGCGAGGAAGTGCAGGAAATGCGCGACAAGCACGATCCGATCGAAGGCGCGAAGAAGGAACTGATCGAGCGCGGCGTGCCCGAGGACAAGCTCAAGGCGATCGACAAGCGCATCCGCGCCCAGGTCGCCGAATCGGCAGACTTCGCCGAGAACTCGCCCGAGCCGGACCTGTCCGAGCTTTACACCGACGTGCTGGTGGAGCGCTACTGATGGCGATCGAGCTTAAGATGCCCGCGCTCTCGCCGACGATGGAAGAGGGCAAGCTGGCCAAGTGGCTGGTCAAGGAAGGCGATGCCGTCCAGTCCGGAGACATTCTCGCCGAGATCGAAACCGACAAGGCGACGATGGAATTCGAAGCCGTGGACGAGGGCACGATCGGCAAGATCATGGTGCCCGAGGGGGCGGAGAACGTGAAGGTCGGCACCGTCATCGCGCTGATCGAAGGGGAGGGGGAGGCTCCTTCCGGCACCGCCGCGCCCGCGCAGGCGGAGGAACCGAAGGCCGCGGAAACCGAAGCGCCCGCTGCCAGGAAGGCCGACACCGGTACCGCCCAGCTCGTGACCGAGGCGAAGCCCGCGAAAGACCCGCAGATCCCCGCCGGCACCAACATGAAGACCGCCACCGTCCGCGAGGCGCTGCGCGATGCTATGGCCGAGGAGATGCGCCGCGACAGCCGCGTCTTCGTCATGGGCGAGGAAGTCGCGCAGTATCAGGGCGCCTACAAGGTGACGCAGGGCCTGCTCGACGAGTTCGGGCCCGAGCGCGTGATCGACACGCCGATCACCGAATACGGTTTCGCCGGCATCGGCGTGGGCGCGGCGATGGGGGGGCTGAGGCCCATCGTCGAGTTCATGACCTTCAACTTCGCCATGCAGGCGATCGACCACGTCATCAACTCGGCGGCCAAGACCAACTATATGTCGGGCGGCCAGATGCGCTGCCCGGTCGTGTTTCGTGGGCCGAACGGCGCCGCCGCGCGGGTCGCGGCGCAGCACAGCCAGAACTTCGCCCCCTGGTATGCCAGCGTGCCGGGCCTGGTGGTGATCGCGCCTTACGACGCCTCGGACGCCAAGGGGCTGCTCAAGGCGGCGATCCGCTCGGAGGACCCGGTGGTGTTCCTCGAGAACGAGCTGGTCTACGGCCGCAGCTTCGAACTGCCCGAGCTTGACGACCACGTCCTGCCGATCGGCAAGGCGCGGGTGGCGCGCGAGGGGCGCGACGTGACCATCGTATCCTATTCGATCGGCGTCGGTCTGGCGCTGGAAGCGGCCGAACAGCTCGCCGGCGAGGGGATCGAGGCCGAAGTCATCGACCTGCGCACGCTGCGTCCGCTCGATACCGACGCGATCCTCGCCAGTCTGGCCAAGACCAACCGCATGGTCGTTGCCGAAGAAGGCTTCCCGGTCTGCTCGATCGCAGCGGAAGTGATCGCGGTCTGCATGGAAAAGGGCTTCGACGATCTCGACGCGCCGGTGCTGCGCGTCTGCGACGAGGACGTACCGCTGCCCTATGCCGCCAATCTCGAAAAAGCCGCGCTGATCGACACGGCCCGGATCGTCGCGGCGGTGAAGCAAGTCTGCTATCGCTGAAGCGATGAGTAGCCTAAGCCTGCTCGAGGCGCTGCCGCCCGTGCAGCGCCTCGCCCTGGCCTATGCGCCGGCCCGCGCGCGGGAGCCGACGCTGGCGCTGCTGGCGCTCGACACGCGGCTGGCCGGCATCGTCCGCAATTCGCACGAGCCGTCGCTGGCGCAGCTTCGCCTCGCCTGGTGGCGCGAGCAGCTTCGCGTTCCGGCCGCCGAGTGGCCGCGCGGCGAGCCGCTGCTGATGGCGCTTCGATCCTGGCAGGGACGGCACGTCGCGCTCGCCGCGCTGGTCGATGGCTGGGAATACCTGACTGGCGCGGCGCCCTTGCCCGATGCCGACATGCTGGCCTTCGCCGCCGGGCGAGGGGAGGCCTTCGCCGCGCTGGCCGATGTCGTCGGGGCCGGACACGAAGCCGCCGCGCGTCTCGGCCGGCGCTGGGCGCTCGCCGATCTTGCCGCGAACGTCAGCAATGCCCAGGAGCGCCAGGTTGCGGCCCGCCTGCTGGCGGCCGAGGCCCGGCCGCCCCGCGTGGCGCGCGCGCTGCGCCCGCTGGCGGTGCTTCACGGCCTCGCGCTGCGGCGGCCGGGAAGCGCCCCGACCCTAACCGTGCTCGCCGCGCTGCGCCTCGGATTGTTGGGGCGTTAGCGCCCGATTCAGCTCTGCTGAATCGGGCGGGGGAGTGGGCCGGTGCCGCTTCCACGCAAGTGGATCAAACGCTCGGCTGCTGGTAGGATCGCGGCGGAAGGGGGCCGCTAGCCATGAACCGCATTCTGCTCGGCGCGCTGGCCGCATTGCTGCTCGTCGCGGCCGGCCTGTTCTGGTGGCAAGGCCGCGCGGCGACCGAGCGCGGCGCGCCGCCGCCGCTGGCGCCATCGGCAAGCGGCCTGCCGGCAGGCGACGACCTGCCCACCGCCGACGGCAAGGGCCTGCTTGGCGCCCCGCCGCCCGAGGCCGACGAGGTGACGCGCGAGCAGCGCCGCTTCGACCGGCTCGATCGCAACCGCGACGGCATCATCAGCCGCAACGAGATGCTCGCCGCCCGCGCCGCCGCCTTCCGCGCGCTCGACACCGACGGCAACAACCTGCTCAGCTTCGAGGAATGGGCGGTGCGCACCTCTAACCGCTTCAGGGCGGCCGACCGGGACGGCGACCAGCGCCTTACCCGCGAGGAGTTTGCGACGACCAGGCCGAAGCCCGCGGCCAAGCCCGCATGCCGCTGCCCGCCGACGGAACGCAGCGCCAGACGCACCGCCACACCGCCGCCCGAAGCGGAGAACGAGGACCCGGACGCCTGACAGATTCGTCGTCCCGGGCTTGACCCGGGACCGCTGGCGTCTTGGCTGAACCTCGCATCGACGAGGCCAGCGGTCCCGGATCAAATCGGGGACGACGCGCTTTCAAGACCCGCCAGAAACGCCAGCATGTCCGCCTTGGCGCGCGCGGTATAGGCCTCCTTGCGCACCTTCTTCTTCACGTCCGGCCCGACCGGCGGAAACAGGCCGAAGTTGACGTTCATCGGCTGATAGCTCGCCGCCTCGGCATCGCCGGTGATGTGGGCGAGGAGCGCGCCCATCGCGGTGGTGCGGGGCGGGGCCTGCCAGCTTTGCCCGACAAGCTCGGCGGCGGTCATCAGGCCGGCCATCAGCCCGACCGCGGCGCTTTCGACATAGCCCTCGCAGCCGGTGATCTGGCCGGCGAAGCGGACGTGCGGCGCGGCCTTCAAGCGCAGTTCGCGGTCGAGCAGGACCGGCGAATTGAGGAAAGTGTTGCGATGGAGGCCGCCCAGCCGGGCGAATTCGGCCTGCTCCAGCCCCGGAATCGTGCGGAACAGGCGGACCTGCTCGGCGTGCCTCAGCTTGGTCTGGAAGCCCACCATGTTCCACAGCGTGCCCAGCTTGTTGTCCTGCCGAAGCTGGACAACCGCATAGGGCCAGCGTCCGGTGCGCGGATCGTCCAGCCCGACGGGCTTCATCGGCCCGAAACGCAGCGTATCCTCGCCGCGCTCGGCCATGACCTCGATCGGCATGCAGCCCTCGAAATAGGGGGTGCTGGCCTCCCATTCCTTGAAGGCGGTCTTTTCGCCGGCCAGCAACCCCTCGCGGAAGGCCAGGTACTGGTCCCGGTTCATCGGGCAGTTGATATAGTCCTTGGTGTCGCCCTTGTCCCAGCGCGAGGCCATCCAGCAGATGTCCATGTCGATGCTGTCGCGATAGACGATCGGGGCGATGGCATCGAAGAAGGCAAGGCTGTCCGCGCCGGTGGCCGCGCCGATGCTGGCGGCCAGCGCCTCGGCGGTCAGCGGGCCCGTGGCAACGATGGTGAGGCCGGCTTGCGGCAGGCTGTCGACCCGCTCGCGCACGATTTCCAGAGTGGGCAGCGCGGCAAGGGCGGCCTCCACTTCGGCCGAGAAAACGTCGCGATCCACCGCCAGCGCCGAGCCGGCCGGCACCCGCGCTTTCGCCGCCGCCGCCATGACCAGCGAATCGCACGCCCGCATCTCATGGTGCAGCAGGCCGACCGCGTTCTTTTCGTCGTCGTCCGAGCGAAAGGAGTTCGAGCAGACGAGTTCGGCCAGCGCGTCGGTCTGGTGCGCGGGCGAGCGCTCGTATCCGTTCTCGCTGGAGGCGCCGCGCATCTCCGACAGCCGCACCCGCACGCCCCGCCGCGCGAGCTGCCAGGCCGCCTCGCTGCCGGCGAGCCCGCCGCCGATGATATGGACGTCATGAGTCATGCGCCGCGCCTAGCGTTTGATCCGCCTTGGAGGCAAGTTCGGTTGAAATCCGGAAGGATTATGTTATTACACTCGTATGAACACGAAGGCCAAGCTGATCAAGGTCGGCAATTCGACCGGGATTATCATTCCCAAGGAAGTGCTCACGCGCCTGCGCGTGTCGCAGGGGGACGAGCTGCATTTTGCGGAACGCGCGAATGGGGAGTTCACCGTCGGCAAGTATGATCCCGACTTCGCTCGTGCAATGGAACTGGCGGAAGAGATCATGCATGAGGATCGCGATATCCTGCGCGTTCTGGCGAAATGATCGAATGGCGATGGGTGACCCGCCCCGTGATCGAGGCGGTGCACGAACGACAGCTTGCCGAACACGGTGGCGGCATAGGTGTCCGTGACGAAAATGCGCTGGAATCGGCGCTGGCGCGACCGGTAAACCTCTCGCTCTATGGAGGGCCGGACGCCGCTGCCCTTGCCGCTTCGCTTGCTTTCGGACTGGCGCGAAACCATCCCTTCGTCGACGGAAACAAGCGCAGCGCCTGGGTCGGCGCCCGCTTGTTCCTACGCCTGAACGAGATCGCCATCGCCTTCGACAAGGCCGATGCCACCATCATGGTGCAGCGTCTGGCCGCCGGCGAGTTGACCGAAGACGAGGTCGCCGCCTGGCTCCGCGACCGGATCGCCTAGATCAGCCGGCGACCGGCAGCTTCACCTTGCCGTCGTCGTCGCGTTCCAGGGGGCCGTAAGCGATTACCGCCGAGAGCGGGAGCGCCGCGTAGATATGCGGAAACAGGGCGCCGCCGCGCGAGGGCTCCCACTTCACCGCCTCGCCCAGTACGTCGAGATCGACCGCGGCGACATGCAAGCCATCCTGCCCCGCGAAGTGCCGGGCGACGGTCTCATCGATCTGCCCGGCGGTGGACAGGTGGATATAGCCGTCGGCCAGATCGACCGGCGCGCCGGCGAACGTACCGTCGGCTTCCAGCGCCGTCATCTGGGCGGCGGTCAGCACCTTGTAGGCGACGGCTGGGTAGGCGACGGCTGGCCGGCCGCTCATCCCTCTTCGCCGGCGTCGTCGTCGATATCCTGGTCGCGGACCGGCTGGTCGTCGATCGGCGTCGGCTCGGCCAGGCCGAAACCGATCTCTTCGGCGACAGCCTCCTCGGCGGGGTTCTCCGGCTCTTCCTCCTCGTCGAGCCGGACGGCGCTGACGACGTGCTCCTCGTCGGCGACGTTGAACAGGCGCACGCCGGCCGAGCCGCGGCCGATGACGCGCAGCGAATCGAGCGGCAGGCGGATCAGCTTGGCCTGGTCCGTCACCAGCATGAGCTGGTCGGCCTGGGTTGCCGGGAAGCTTGCGACGACGGGGCCGTTGCGGGCGATGTTGTCGATGTTGGTGATGCCCTGGCCACCGCGGCCGGTGCGGCGGTATTCATATGCCGAGGACAGCTTGCCGTAGCCGTTGCCGCAGACCGTGAGGATGAACTGCTCCTTGGCGACCAGTTCGGCATAGCGTTCCGCGCTCATCTGCGGTTCGCTGTCCCTCTCGGCCTTCCAGGGCGCGTGCCGCAGATAATCCTCGCGCTCGTCCTGGTCCTTCACGCCGACGCGGTGGAGAATCGACAGCGAGATCACCTCGTCGCCGTCCTTGAGCTGCATGCCGCGCACGCCGGTCGAGGTGCGGCTCTGGAACGCGCGGACATCGTCGCCGGCGAAGCGGATCGCCTTGCCCTGGCGGCTGGCCAGCAGCACGTCGTCATTGGGTTCGAGCAGCGCGACGCCGATCAGCCGGTCGTCCGAATCGTCCTCGAAGCGCATGGCGAACTTGCCGTTCGAGGGGATGTTGGCGAAGGCGTCCATCGAGTTGCGGCGCACGTTGCCCTTGGCCGTGGCGAAGACGACGTGGAGCTTGCCCCATTCGGTCTCGTCCTCGGGCAGCGGCAGCACGGTGGCGATCGTCTCGCCCTGGTCCAGCGCGGGCAGCAGGTTGACGATGGGCCGGCCGCGCGTGGCCGGGCCGCCTTCGGGAAGGCGCCAGACCTTGAGGCGATAGACCTTGCCGGCGGTCGAGAAGAACAGAACCGGGTTGTGGGTGGAGGTGACGAACATCGTCGCCACCGCGTCCTCGTCCTTGGTCGCCATGCCGGCGCGGCCCTTGCCGCCGCGGGCCTGCGCGCGGAAGGTGGAGAGCGAAGTGCGCTTGATATAGCCGTCGAGCGTGACCGTCACGACCATCTCGTCGTGCTCGATCAGGTCCTCGTCCTCGATGCCGTCGGCGGCGGCGGTGATCTCGGACAGGCGCGGCGTGGCGAAAGCCTCGCGCACCGCGACCAGTTCGTCGCGCATGACGCCATAGAGCTTTACCCGGTCGGCCAGAATCGACAGGTATTCGGCGATCGCGGCGGCCAGTTGCTCCAGCTCCCCGCCGATCTCGTCGCGGCCGAGCGCGGTCAGGCGGTGGAGCCTGAGGTCCAGGATCGACTTCACCTGCACTTCGGACAGCCGGTAGGTGCCGCCCTCCTGCTCGGCACTGGGCTCGATCGCCTCGACGAGGCGGATGTAGGGCGCGATCTCGCCGATCGGCCATTCGCGCGCCAGCAGAGCGGCGCGGGCGGCGGCCGGATTGGCGGCGCCGCGGATGATCCGCACGACTTCGTCGAGGTTGGTCACCGCGACGACGAGGCCGAGCAGGATATGCGCGCGATCGCGCGCCTTGTTCAGCTCGAATTTGGTGCGGCGGGTGATCACCTCCTCGCGGAAGGCAATGAACGACTGGAGAATGTCGCGCAGCGACAGGATCTCCGGCCGGCCGCCGCGGATCGCGAGCATGTTGGCCGGAAACGAGCTTTGCGCCGGGGTGTGCCGCCAGAGCTGGTTGAGCACCACTTCGGCCGTGGCGTCGCGCTTGAGGTCGATGACGACGCGCACGCCCTCGCGGTTCGATTCGTCGCGGATGTCGGCGACGCCCTCGATCCGCTTGTCCTTGGCCGCTTCGGCGATCTTCTCGACCAGGCCGGATTTGCCGACCTGGAAAGGGGTCGAGGTCAGCACGATCGACCGGCGGTCGCCGCGGCCTTCCTCGATCACGTGACGGCAGCGCTGGATGATCGAGCCGCGCCCGTTGAGGTAGGCCGAACGCGCACCGGCGCTGCCCAGGATCAGCGGCGCGGTCGGGAAGTCGGGGCCCGGAATGATTGCGAACAGTTCCTCGACCGAGATCGCGGGGTTCTCGATCATCGCGAGGCAACCGTCGATCACTTCGCCCAGATTGTGCGGCGGGATGTTGGTCGCCATGCCCACGGCGATGCCGCCGGCGCCGTTGACCAGCAGGTTGGGGAAGCGCGCCGGCAGAACCGTGGGCTCCTGGCGCGAACCGTCGTAGTTGTCGGCGAAATCGACGGTGTCCTTGTCGAGGTCGTCGAGCAGGAAATTCGCCACGCGGGCCAGCCGCGCCTCGGTGTATCGCATCGAGGCCGGCGGATCGGGGTCCATCGAGCCGAAGTTGCCCTGGCCGTCGATCAACGGTACCCGCATCGACCACGGCTGCGTCATGCGCGCCAGTGCGTCGTAGATCGCCGCGTCGCCGTGCGGGTGATAGTTGCCCATCACGTCGCCGACGATCTTGGCCGACTTGCGATAGGGACGGCCGGCGACGAAGCCGCCTTCCTGGCTGGCGAAAAGGATGCGCCGGTGCACCGGCTTCAAGCCGTCGCGCACATCGGGCAGCGCGCGCGACACGATCACGCTCATCGCGTAATCAAGGTAGCTCGTCTTCATCTCGTCGACGATGTCGACACGCTGGAATTCGCCGGCGGGGCCGGGGAAATCTGGATTTTCGCTCTCGTCGCTCACGACCGGGATTATCTTGTTCTGTTGCCGGGAATTGTCATGCGAAGGCCCTAGGCCATGGGTGCGGGGAATGCCAGCCGAACCATGCCCGGGCACGGCGTGGCGAGCCGGTTTTCCACACCTGACGCATCGCGGATGAACATTGCGATCAATCGCATTAAAACGCGGTTCAGCGGTGCACCGCTAGCGGCAGAGCGGTTGCCAAGCCGGCGTTTCGACGCCAGTAGCGGGACACATTGGGTTCATTGAGGGCGACGGATCGCTCCGCGCACCGAAAGTTCGAGGAGAGACATACATGATGCCGATCAGCACCCTGAAGCGCGGAGGCCTGTTTTCCCGCCCGGCGCTGGGCCTGGCTTTGGCCCTGGGCACCGCCGCGGGCGCATTGGCCGCGCAGCCGGCGCTAGCCAAAGCCAAGAAGGCCGAGCAGTCGGCACCCAAGATCCAGTTCTCCCCGGCCTTCGCCAAGAGCGCGGCCGAACTCGACAAGACGCTGAGCGAGGCGGGCAAGAACGCCGCGGTCCAGGCTGCCGCGCAACAGGCGCGTGACGCCAAGGACCCGGCGGCCAAGGCCGCGGCCGCCGCGCAGGTGGATGCCGCGCTGGGCGGCGCCAAGGCCAAGCTCGATGCCTCGGCCGCCCAGGCATCCACTTCGGGAGACAAGCTCAAGCTGGGCGAGATGACGCGGACCTACGGCGTGCTCGTCGACGACGTGTCGCTGCAGCACCAGGGCCTTGTGCTGATGCTCGACAGCAACGCGCTGGCTCCGCAGATGGTGGGGCAGGTGCAGTTCCTCACGGGCGTGACCGCCTACCAGAAGGGCGATTACGCGGGCGCCGCCCGCTACCTGCAGCCCGCGTTCGATTCGGGTTACCGCGACCCGCAGGGGCTGTTGCAGCGCGTGCTCGTGGACTCTTACAAGCGCACCAACGACACCGCCGGGGCGCTGCGCGTATCGCAGGCGGAAATCGCCGCCGCCAGGGCCGCCGGCACCAAGCCCAGCGAAACCGCGATCCGTACGGCGCTGCAGGCCGCTTACGATGCCAGGCAGACCGGCCCCGCCGTCGACCTCGCGGTCGAACTGGTGAAGGATTATCCGAGCAAGACCGCGTGGAATGCCTCGATCAACGTCGTCCGCGCGCTGTCGGGCTACCAGTCGCAGGAAACGCTCGACCTGATGCGGCTGATGGGGCGTACCCAAGCCTATTCCGATGAGCGCGACTACGTCGAATACCTCCAGGCGGTCGATCCCCGCCGTCTGCCGGGCGAAGCGCAGAAGGTGCTCGACGCGGGCATCGCGGCCGGCAAGCTGCGCACGGCCGACACCTTCGTCAGCGAGGCGCGCAACACCGTCAATGCCCGCATCACGGCCGACCGCGCCTCGCTGCCCGGGCTGGAGCGCGACGCGCGCGCCGCAGGCGCCAGCGCGGCGACCGTGGCGGGCGCGGGCGACGCGTTCCTCAGCTATGGCGACGCTGCCAAGGCGGAATCGCTCTACACGATCGCTCTGGGCAAGTCCGGCGTCGATACCGATCGCGTGCTGACGCGGCTCGGCATCGCCCAGGTGGATCAGGGCAAGGTGGCCGACGCGCAGGCGAACTTCGCGAAGGTCCAGGGCGCGCGCAAGCCGATCGCCCAGCTCTGGTCGGCTTACTCCGCGCAGAAGGCCAGCCCCACGCCGGTTGCCGCCGCGCAGTAAGCTGCGTCAGGCCGGTCAAGGGCTGCGAAAAACGGACGAGGGCGGCGGGCAACCGCCGCCCTCGGTATTTTTACCGCTGTTTCGCTTCAGCTATTCGACCGGTGCAAAGACACCCGTGCTTTCGTCGAGCAGGTGGAGCAGGCCGTCCGAGATCGCGAAGAACGCACCGCGTAGCGTCAGGGAGCCGTCGCGCTCGCCGTGACGGATGCAGGAGAAAGTTCGCAGATTGGCCAGGCTCACCTTGACGCCGGCATGTTCCATCGCCCGCTCCGCCGATCGCCCGGTGGTGCCGTGCTCCGCCGCCACAGGCTCGCGCACATCGTCGAGCAGGCCGATCCAGTCGGCGATGAAGCCGCCTTCGCCGCGCGGGGCGCCGCGCAGGCTCTGCGTCAAAGCCGCCTTGCAGCCGCCGCACATGCCATGGCCCATGACGACGATTTCCTTAACCTTGAGCACCTGCACGGCGAATTCGAGCGCCGCCGATACGCCGTGGAGACCGGGACTGGTCTCGAACGGCGGGACGAGCGCGGCGACGTTGCGCACCACGAAGATCTCGCCCGGGTCCACGTCGAATATCTGCGCCGGGTCGACGCGGCTGTCGGAACAGGCGATGACCATCACCTGCGGTTCCTGGCATTCGCGAAGCTTCTCCCACCGTTCGCGTCGGCGCGCCCAGCCGGTCTGGCGGAAACGCCGATAGCCGTCGATCAGATATGCGAGTTCGGGGGAGATTGTCTGAGTCATGATCCCTAATGGACATGAACTTTGGCACTGGCAAGGCCGCAAACATCCGCCTATCTGGGCCGAATGAACGATCTGTCCGCCGTCCCCCCCGCGCGTCCCGAGCGCCAGCGCAAGCCCGACTGGATCCGCGTCAAGGCGCCTACCTCGAAAGGCTATGGCGAAACGCGCGCGCTGATGCGCGACCTGGGCCTCAATACGGTCTGCGAGGAAGCCGCGTGCCCCAACATCGGCGAGTGCTGGACCAAGAAGCACGCGACGGTGATGATCCTGGGCGATGTCTGCACCCGTGCCTGCGCCTTCTGCAACGTCAAGACCGGGATGCCGCGCAAGGTCGATGCGCACGAGCCGGAGCATGTCGCCGAAGCCGCCGCCAGGCTGGGGCTGGAGCATATCGTCATCACCTCGGTCGATCGCGACGACCTGCCCGACGGCGGGGCCGGACAGTTCGTCAAGGTGATCCAGGCGCTACGCCAGGCGACCCCCGAAACGACGATCGAAATCCTCACCCCCGATTTCCGGGGCAAGATGCGGGCCGCGGTGGAGGCGATCGTCGCCGCCCGGCCCGACGTCTACAACCACAACCTGGAAACCGTGCCGCGGCTCTATCCGACGATCCGGCCGGGCGCGCGCTATTACGCCTCGCTGCGGTTGCTCGAAGAGGTCAAGCGGCATGATCCCTCGGTCTTCACCAAGTCGGGCGTGATGCTCGGCCTCGGCGAAGAACGGCTGGAGGTGCATCAGGTGATGGACGACATGCGCTGCGCCGACATCGACTTCCTGACGATGGGCCAGTACCTCCAGCCCACGCCGCGCCACGCAAAAGTGGTGGAGTTCGTCACGCCGCAGGCGTTCGGCGCCTATGGTGCGATCGCGCGTTCCAAGGGCTTCCTGCAGGTCGCCGCCAGCCCGCTGACGCGGTCGAGCTATCATGCCGGCGACGATTTCCGCCAGATGCGCGCGGTGCGAGAGGCGCAACTGGCCAAGGCCCGCATCGTCTGATGCCCAGCAGCCACGAAGTCCGCCGGCTCCCCTACAGTGCGGAGCAGATGTTCGACCTCGTCGCCGATGTCGCGCATTACCCCGAGTTCCTGCCCTGGGTCATGGCGACCCGGGTGCGCTCGGACAGCGAGACGGAACTGGTCGCCGACATGCTCGTCGGCTTCAGCGCCATCCGCGAGAAGTTCACATCGCGCGTGGAAAAGCGCCGCCCGGAAGAAATCCGCGTCCACTACGTCGACGGGCCGCTGCGCGATCTCGACAACCGCTGGCTGTTCCGCCCGCTGGGTCCGCACGAGTGCGAAATCGACTTCACGGTCGAGTTCAGCTTCCGCAACGCCCTGTTCGAGAAGATGGCCGGCCAGTACTTCGACCGCGCCTTCCGCAAGATGGTCGCCGCCTTCGAAACGCGCGCGGCCGCGCTCTACGGCAGCAACAGTTCGAGCGCGACCAGCGTGGCCTGATGACGCACCGCGGCGCGGCTCGCTGCGTCGAGCCGTCGCTCCTCGGCGTTGATCTCCTCGCTGCCGCGGATCGCGCAGGCGAAGGCCACGGTCCCCACCGGCTTCATCTCGCTGCCGCCCTCGGGGCCGGCGATACCGCTGATGGCGACGGCGATCCCGGCCTCGCTATGCTTGAGAGCGCCCTGGGCCATGGCCCAGACGGTCGCCACCGAAACCGCGCCGAACGTGTCGATGATGTCGTCGGCAACGCCGAGCACCTCGCGCTTGGCTTCGTTGGAATAGGTCACGAAGCCGCGGTCGAGCACGGCCGACGAGCCGGCGATCTCGGTCAGCGCGGCACTGACGAGGCCGCCGGTACAGCTTTCGGCCAGCGCCACCGTGCGGCCGGCGGCGGCGTTCTCCGCGATGACGCGGCGGGCGAGCGCCACGATGTCGTCGGGAAGCAGGCTGTCGGTCATGTCGCGCAGATGGTGGTGAAGCGATGCATCGGATTCATCCTTCCATTCGGAAGACGCTGGCGGCGGCCTGAGCGGCGATTCCCTCTCCGCGACCGGCGAAGCCCAGCTTTTCCGTAGTCGTGGCCTTGACGCTAATGGCCCCGATGTCAACGCCGAGCAGTTCGGCAAGGCGCGCGCGCATCGCTTCGCGGTGCGGGCCGATCTTCGGCGCCTCGCAGATGATCGTCACGTCCACGTTGCCGACGACATAGCCGGCTTCGCCGACGAGGCGCGCGGCGTGCGTGAGGAAACGGTCGGACGAAGCGCCGCGCCATTGCGGATCGCTCGGCGGGAAGTGCTGGCCGATATCGCCCGCGCCGACCGCGCCCAGCAGCGCATCGACAAGCGCATGAATTGCGACATCGGCGTCGCTATGCCCGGCAAGTCCCTGTGTATGTTCGATTTTGATTCCGCACAGCCACAGTTCCTCACCATCCGCGAGGCGGTGAACGTCGAAGCCGGTACCCGTCCGCACCGGAGCGGCCGGCGCGGTGGCGAAGTCGGAAGCGAACGTCAGCTTGCGCAAGGCTTCGTCTCCTGCGACCAGCGCGACCGCGATTCCCGCGGCCTGCGCCACCTGCGCATCGTCGCCCGCATCAGGCGCACCGTCCCAGGCGCGATGGGCGGCGAGAATTGCGGGGAAGTGGAAGGCCTGCGGCGTCTGGACGCGGCGCAGGCTGCCTCTGTCCGCCGGTTTCCCCATCATGTCACCGGTTGCATGGGTGAGGCTGTCCACCACGGACAGCACGGGAATGACGGCCTGATGGCGCGCCAGGGCATCTTGCAGGCGCCCGAGCACCGCCGCCGACAGGCCGGGGCGCGCCGCATCGTGGACCAGCACGCAGCGGGGCGAATCACCAGCCAGCGCTTCGAGCCCGTTGCGCACCGACTGCTGCCGCGTCGCCCCTCCCATAACCAGCCCGACGTCGAGTCCCGCGAGCGCCGAGCGGGCGAGTTCCTCCGCGCCCTCGGCGATCACCACCACGATCGGCCGGGCGCCGGCGCGGATCAGCGCCTCGACAGAATGGCGCACGACAGGCTTGCCTCGCCAGCAGGCGAACTGCTTGGGAATCGGCTGTCCGGCGCGCAGGCCCTGGCCGGCTGCGACGACGATGGCGGCCATGCCGGAGGCTGCCGACGGCAAGGGTGGCGGTGTGCCGGACATGCGCCCGCGCCGGTACCCGCTTGTCGAGACGAGGGCAATTCCCTATGTGCTGCCTGCTTTTTAGGCAGGAACCGCCATTGCTCCCTTCTCCGCCCGCCCTGACGCCGATCTCGGTCGGCCCGGTCCGCATCGACTGCCCCGTGATCCTCGCGCCGATGACGGGCGTTACCGACATGCCGTTCCGCAAGCTGGTGCGCCGCTTCGGCTCGGGCCTCAACGTCACCGAGATGATCGCCTCGCCGGCGATGATCCGCGAGACGCGCCAATCGCTGCAGAAGGCGGCCTGGGACCCGGTCGAGGAGCCGGTGTCGCTGCAGCTCGCGGGCTGCGAGCCGGCCGAAATGGCCGAGGCGGCCAAGCTCAATGCCGATCGCGGCGCGGCGATCATCGACATCAACATGGGCTGCCCGGTGAAGAAGGTGGTCAACGGCGACGCCGGATCGGCGCTGATGCGCGACCTGCCGCTGGCCGCGCGGCTGATCGCGGCGACGGTCAAGGCGGTCGACGTGCCGGTGACGGTCAAGATGCGCATGGGCTGGTGCCACGACAACCTCAACGCGCCCGAACTGGCGCACATCGCCGAGGACCTCGGCGCGAAGCTGATCACCGTTCACGGCCGCACCCGCAACCAGATGTACAAGGGCGAGGCGGACTGGGCTTTCGTCCGCCGGGTCAAGCAGGCGGTCTCGCTGCCGGTGATCGTCAACGGCGACATCTGCACGATCGGGGACGCTGCAGCCGCGCTCGACCAGTCGGGCGCCGACGGCGTGATGATCGGCCGGGGCGCCTATGGCAAACCCTGGCTGCTCGGCCAGGTCATGCACTGGCTGCGCCATGGAACGGCCCTGCCGGACCCTTCTTTGGAAGCACAATATCACCTGATCCTAGAGCATTACGATGCGATGCTAAGCCATTACGGCAGCGACACAGGGGTCAGGATGGCCCGCAAGCACCTGGGCTGGTACGTCAAGGGCCTGCCGGGATCGGCGGAGTTCCGAAACAAGGTGAACTTCGTGGACGATCCCGATGCGGTCGTTCGTATGCTTGGCGCATTCTATGCGCCGTTTCTCCAGCGCCAGGCGGCATGAGCCCCGGCGGCGACGCGCTGGTCGCCGGCACCCCCGATGCCGGGCGTCAGCTCGCCAGCCTGCCGCTCGCCGTGGTCACGCTGGCGCCGGGGCTGACCATCGCCGGCGCCAACCCGGCGGCCGAGCAGTTCTTCGGCCAGAGCCTGCGGCGGCTCGCCGGCCGCAAGCTGACCGACATGCTGACTTTCACCGAGCCGCACCTGGCCGAACGCATCGGCGACAGTGAGGCGCCGGTTTCGGCGCGTGAGGTCGACGCCGTCGTGCCGGGGCAGGGCAGCCGCCAGCTCGACATCACCGTCACCCCGATCGTCGACGAGCCGGGCTGGCAGGTGCTGACGCTGCACGACACCAGCGCCGAAGCACTGGGCGAAGCGGCCGATCGGGGCGACAACGCCATCCTGCGGGCGCCCGAGATCCTGGCGCACGAGATCAAGAATCCGCTCGCCGGGATTCGCGGCGCGGCGCAGCTCCTCGGCCGCAAGGTCGGCGAGAAGGATCGCGCGCTGACCCGGCTGATCGCCGACGAGGTGGACCGCATCGCCAAGCTGATCGACCAGATGCAGACATTGAGCCGGCGCACCACCGCCCCGGTCGAGCCCTGCAACCTGCACGAGGCGGTGCGGCGCGCGGTGGCGATCATGGATGCGGCCGCCGGCGCCGGCGCGCGTATCGAGGAGGAGTTCGACCCGTCGCTACCGCGCGTCCTTGGCTCGCCCGACGGGCTGGTGCAGGTGCTGATCAACCTCATCGCCAACGCGCGCGAGGCGTGCCGGGACGCCGGCGGGCCCCGCGTCGTCATCCGCACCCGCTTCGCCAGCGGCCTGCAACTCCGTCCCGGGCGCGCCGGCAAGCCGGTACGGCTGCCGATCGAGCTGCGGGTGAGCGACAACGGCCCCGGCATCGATCCGGCGATGCGCGATCATATCTTCGAGCCGTTCGTCACCACCAAAAAGACCGGGCAGGGCCTCGGGCTCGCGCTGGTGCGCAAGCTGGTGCACGACATGAACGGCCGCATCAGCCACGAGCGCGACGAGGCCAACGGCTGGACGCACTTCCGCGTCCACCTGCCTCTGGCCGCCGAGACATCCGAGCACAGCCGCGCGGGAGACATGGGCCGATGAACGTCCTGCTTGTCGAGGACGACGCCTCGATCGCGATCGTCATCACCGCGGCGCTGGAGGCGGAAGGCTTCGGCGTCACCCGCTGCGACACGATCGCCGAGCGCGACAGGCTGCTGGCGAGCCGGCGGTTCTCCGCGCTCGTCACTGACGTCATGCTGCCCGACGGCGACGGCATCGAGACGCTGGGCGTCGCTCGCGAGCTTCATCCGGCCATGCCGATCATCATCCTGTCGGCGCAGAACACGCTCGACACCGCCGTGCGGGCCAGCGACACCGGCGCCTTCGAGTATTTCCCCAAGCCCTTCGACATCGACGAACTGGCCAGGACGGTAAGCCAGGCGGTCGGCGCGGGCGCGGCTTCACCCGACGGCGTGGAAGAGGCGCCGATGGGCGAGGACCTGCCGCTGGTCGGTCGCAGCGCGGCGATGCAGACGGTATACCGCATGATCACGCGCGTGCTGCGCAACGACCTGACCGTGCTGATCCTGGGCGAATCGGGCACCGGCAAGGAACTCGTCGCCGAGGCGATCCACCAGCTCGGCCACCGGCGCCACGGGCCCTTCGTTGCGGTCAACACCGCGGCGATCCCGGCCGAACTGATCGAAAGCGAACTGTTCGGCCACGAGAAGGGCGCCTTCACCGGCGCGGTGGCGCGTCACCTCGGCAAGTTCGAGCAGGCCGCCGGCGGGACGCTGTTCCTCGACGAGATCGGCGACATGCCGATGCAGGCGCAGACGCGGCTGCTGCGCGCGCTGCAATCGGGTTCGATCCGCCGCGTCGGCGGACGCGAGGAAGTGAGGTTCGACGCCCGCATCATCGCCGCGACCAACAAGGACCTGGAACCGCTGATCGCCGCCGGCCGGTTCCGCGAGGATCTCTATTACCGGCTCAATGTCGTGCCGATCCTGACGCCGGCGCTGCGCGAGCGCCCCGACGACATTCCGGCACTGGCCCGCCATTTCCTCAAGTCCGCGGCGGCCGAGGGGTTGCCGCGCCGCCAGCTCACGGCAGAGGCGGCCGAACTGCTCAGCCGGCAGAACTGGCGCGGCAATGTGCGCGAGCTGAAGAACTTTATCTATCGCATGGCGCTGCTGGCGCGCGAGGATATCGTCGACGCCGCCGTGCTGGCGCCGATGCTCGACCAGGCGCGCCCGGCGCCGGCCGAGGCAAGCGAGGGCGAGGACGGGCTCGACGGCGCGGTTGGCCGCTGGCTCGCCGCCGCGCAGCCGGTGCCGGGGACGGTCTACGACGCCGCGCTGGCCGCATTCGAGCGGCCGCTGTTCATCGAAATCCTGCGCGAGACCGGCGGCAACCAGCTCCGCGCGGCGCAGCAGCTCGGCATAAACCGCAATACGCTGCGCAAGCGGCTCGGCGAACTGGCGATCGATCCGGAGGAATTCGCGCGGCGGGGGTGACTTATCCCCTCTTTTGACGGTGCATTGCCCCGGGCGAACGGCACAAGGTACTTGCCCTTCGGCAACAGCAGTGTTGTAAGGTTGCAACGATGATGGCCGGAACCTTCCTGCGCAAACGGCCTTGGCCGCGCTGGTGGCGGCGGGTGCAGATGGCTGCCCGCCGGGCCAACTTCTTCGCCGCCATCGAAGCGGTCTCGGTCGTCGCCTTTCTCGTCATGACGGCGACGACCTGGATCGCGATCGAATCGCAAGCCGCCAAGGGCCAGCTTCTGCCGTCGGACCTCACCGCGCTGCTGCTGATCGGCACGCTGGTGCCGGCAATGGCGATCCTGGTGCTGCTCGGCCGCCGCATGGCGCTGCGCCGCGCGGCCGAAACGATCGGCGGCACCGGGCGCATGCACGTGCGGCTGGTGTTCATCTTCTCGCTGATCGCGGCGCTGCCGACGCTGCTGGTGGTGATCTTCGCCTCGTGGCTGTTCCAGTCGGGCGTGGAGTTCTGGTTCTCGGACAACTCGCGCGGCCTGCTGGAGAACGCGAACAAGCTGGCGCGCGGCTATTACGAGCAGACGCAGCGCGACGTCGGCTACGAATCGATGGCCATGGCCGAGGACATGCGCGTCTTCCTCAGCACCGAATCCACCGCCAGCCGGACTTTCGCGGAGTTCTATTCCTACCAGGTCGTCAACCGGAAGCTCAACGAATCCGCGATCATCCAGAAAGGCGCCGACGGCCAGCTTCGCACAGCCGCGATCGTCGATCCCGAAGGCTCCAACCAGAGCCCGCGCATCCGCCCCGAGATCCTGCGCCGCATCGACGGCGGCGAGGACATGGTGATCAACGCCAACGCCAACAAGATCGAAGCGGTGACGCCGATCGACCGGCGCGCCGGGATCTACCTCTACACTGCGCGCAGTTCCGACCTGCTTGCTTTCAGCCAGGGCCAGCGCGCGCAGAACATCGTACGCGCCTATGAAGTGCTGACGAGCCGGGCGCGGGTGCTGCAACTCCGCTTCAACGTCGCGCTCTTCGTCGCCTCGCTGGCGCTGGTCGGCCTGTCGGTCTGGTTTGCGCTGCGCTTCGCCGACCGGCAGGTGAAGCCGCTCTACGAACTGGTGGACGCGGCGCGCCGGGTCGGCAGCGGCAACTATTCGCTGCGGGTGGAGGGGCGCACCGGGCCCGACGAGATCGGCCTGCTCAACCGCGCCTTCAACCGCATGAGCGCCCAGATCGAGCAGCAGACCCAGGCGCTCGTCTCGGCCAACGAGCAGTTGCAGGAACGCCGCGCCTTCATGGAGGCGGTGCTGGAATCGGTCACGGCCGGGATCATCGCACTCGATGACACTGGTAACGTCCTGCTGATGAACAGCACCGCGCAGAAGCTGCTGCTGGACCACGCGGCGCCCGGTCCGGTGGGGCTGTCCCTGGGGGACATCGCCCCGCAGATTGCCGCGCTGATCGAATCCGGGCTGTCCAGCGGTATCATCCAGTATGCCAAGGGCGGCGAACTGCTGACGCTGGCGGTCAAGGTCAGCCGCGACAGGCGCGGGCCCGTCATCACCTTCGAGGACATCACGCGCCAGCTCCTCGACCAGCGCCAGGCCGCATGGTCCGACGTGGCGCGGCGCATCGCGCATGAGATCAAGAACCCCCTGACCCCGATCCAGCTCGCCACCGAACGGCTCAACCGGCGCTATGGCAAGCAGATCGGGACCGATCGCGCCCTGTTCGAGGAACTGACCAGCACGATCATCCGCCAGGTGGGCGATCTCAGGAAGATGGTCGACGAGTTCTCCTCGTTCGCGCGGCTGCCCAAGCCCGTCTTCCGCACCGAGGACCCTGTCGCGCTGGCCCGGCAGGCGCTGTTCCTGCAGGAGGTGGCACGGCCGGACATCGACTTCCGCTTCTCGGCGGAAGGCGGCATCGGCACGATCGCCTGCGACCGCCACCAGTTCGGCCAGGCAATGACCAATGTCCTCAAGAACGCGGTGGAGGCCATAGAGGCCAAGGCGAAGGCGGCAGGCGCCGATTTCCGGGGGATGATAGCGGTTACCATGCGTCTCGCCGGAGACAGCGTCGAAGTGGCGATCGCCGACAACGGCATCGGCCTGCCGCAGGACCGCGAGCGCATCCTCGAGCCGTACATGACCACGCGCGAGAAGGGCACCGGCCTTGGCCTCGCCATCGTCAACAAGATCGTCGAGGAGCACGGCGGCGAGATGAACTTCGCCCCCGCCGAGGGCGGCGGCACCAGCGTCACCATGAGTTTCGCCTGCGATCCGGTGGCGTTGCGGCGCGGCTCGGAGGCAGCGGAATGACAATGACCATCATCCGATCGGAGGACCTATGGCGCTCGATATCCTGATCGTCGACGACGAACGCGACATCCGTGAACTGGTCGCCGGCGTGCTCAGCGACGAAGGCTACGACTGCCGGACCGCGGGGGACAGCCAGTCCGCGCTGGAGGCGGTGGACCAGCGCCGGCCGTCGCTCGTGCTGCTCGACGTCTGGCTGCACGGCAGCCCGATGGACGGGCTGGAAGTGCTCGATGCGATGAAGGCGCGCGAACCGGACCTGCCGGTGATCATCTTCTCGGGCCATGGCAACATCGACACCGCCGTCGCCGCGATCAGCCGCGGCGCGGTGGACTTCATCGAAAAGCCCTTCGAGGCGGAGCGCTTGCTCCACCTTGTCGCCAAGGCGACCGAGACCGAGCGGCTGCGGCGCGAGAACGCCCATCTTCGCCAGGATTTCTCTAATGTAGAAGAGTTTACCGGCAATAGCTCGGCAATCAATCAAGTTCGTGCGACGCTCAAGCGGGTGGCCAACACGGGCAGCCGCCTGCTCATCACCGGCCCGGCCGGCGCGGGCAAGGAGGTGGCGGCGCGGCTGCTGCATAGCTGGAGCCCGCGCGCCAGCCACGCCTTCGTCAGCGTCAACTCGGCGCGGATCACGCCCGAGCGTTTCGAGCAGGAACTGTTCGGCGAGGAGGCCGACGGCAGTCTGGTGCGGCCGGGCCTGCTGGAAATGGCCCACGGCGGCACGCTCTACCTCGACGAGGTCGCCGACATGCCGCTCTCGACCCAGGCGCGCATCCTGCGCGTGCTGACCGAGCAGGCCTTCGTCCGTGTCGGCGGCCACCGCCAGATCCGCGTCGACGTGCGAGTGGTGTCCTCCAGCTCACGTAACCTCGAAAAGGAGATCGCCGAGCGCCGCTTCCGCGAAGATCTGTTCTACCGGCTCAACGTGGTACCGGTGTCGGTGCCGGCGCTGTCCGAGCGGCGCGAGGACATTCCCGGTCTGGTGAACCAGTTTTTCGCCCGTTACGCGAACGATCAGGGCGTGCCGCCGCCCGACGTCGCACCCGAGGCGATGACCGCGCTCCAGGCCTACGAATGGCCGGGAAACGTGCGCCAGCTTCGCAATGTTGTCGAGCGGACAGTGATCCTGACACCGCGGGACAAGCTGGGGCGGATCGAAACCGGCATGCTGCCGCCCGAAATCATGTCCGGCCGGCTGCAGAACGATTCGCTGATGTCGGCGATGATGGGCGTGCCGCTGCGCGAGGCACGCGAGACGTTCGAGCGCGAATACCTGCGCGTCCAGATCCGGCGCTTTTCGGGCAACATCTCGAAAACCGCGGCCTTCATCGGCATGGAGCGGTCCGCGCTGCATCGCAAACTGAAGCTTCTCGGCATGGCCGAGCGGCGCGAAGGCGCGTTGGAGGATGAAGACGTACAGGTGTAGGCGGCCTGTAATCTTTCGCGTTTACGCAAGTGCGACGAACGGTTACGAAAGCCTCGAAGAACGGCCCGGCCTTGCCGGACCAGATTGCGGATCGCGCAAAGCGGCCGCCAAGAAAAGGAGAAAGTGATGACAGGACGTACGCTTTCCGCCCGCCCCCGGCCCGCGCCTCCGCCGGCGCCCGAACCGGCGCCGCTTCCCGCGGGCGGCAAGGGGCAGAACCTGCAGGACCAGTTCCTCAACCTGCTGCGCAAGAACAAGACGCCGGTCACCATGTTCCTGGTCAAGGGCGTCAAGCTCCAGGGCATCGTCACCTGGTTCGACAATTTCTCGATCCTGCTGCGCCGCGACGGCCAGTCGCAGCTCGTCTACAAGCACGCGATCTCCACG
Source organism: Novosphingobium sp. (assembly GCA_041677785.1). Taxonomy (GTDB): domain Bacteria; phylum Pseudomonadota; class Alphaproteobacteria; order Sphingomonadales; family Sphingomonadaceae; genus Novosphingobium. The sequence goes on from JBAYPJ010000032.1 coordinate 33,282, forward strand.
ATCATGCCCTCGACGCCGATCGACGCGCGCCAGTTCGGCGGCGGCGGGGAAACGGGCAAGAAGCAGCGCCTGCTCCAGGACGTGTTCCTGTCGAGCATCCGCAACGCCGGCGTGCAGGTGACGATGTTCCTGGTCAACGGGGTCATGCTGCAGGGCCGCATCGCCGCCTACGACCTGTTCTGCATGCTGCTCGAACGGGAAGGCTACGTGCAACTCGCCTACAAGCATGCCGTTTCGACGATCCAGCCGGTGACTCCGGTCGATCTCACCGGCGAAACCGACGAAGAGGACGCGGGCTGACTCCGCAAGACGATCCGACAGGCGAGGTCGCCCGCGGCGCGCGGGCGATCGTCGTGTGCCCGCAGTTCCGTGCGCGGTCGGCCCAGGGGACGACGGGCCAGGATGCGGAAGCCCGGCTCGAAGAGGGCAGGGGCCTCGCGCTTGCCATCGGCATCGAGGTCGTC
>JBAYPJ010000033.1:0-33591 GCA_041677785.1 Novosphingobium sp.
AAGGCTGCATACCGCTCGTCGAGATCGAAAAAGCCACGCTGTGCCGACACTTCACACCTCCATCGCTCATCTCGATGGAATCACAATCCCGAACACACCGCCATAGGTAAATCAGGGTGTCCAGAAGGAGAGCGTCAGCGCCTCGATCGCCGGCTCGGGTATGAAAGCGACGCGCGGTGAGGTGTCCCGGTTCCTCACATTGCGCTCCAGGCCCTGCGCGGGTCCGTGCTACGGCAGGGACGTTGACCGCGTCGCGCGCGTCGCCCCCTCTCTATCGCGCGGCAGGCCGGAAAATTCAATTCACCGCCGGCAGGCGGACAAGACCTGCCATGATCCGGCTGTGCCTGCCCAAGGCAGACCGGCTCCGGGTCCAACCTCCGCTGGGCCATCACGGATACTCTAAATTAAGCGCACCCTATAAATTCGGACACATTCTCCCCTGCTGATCTTGCGAAACCGGCAGTTTTCTAGCCAGTATTTAGTGAAATTCGGACATTGCCGAGCCTTGGGGAAACGAGAACCCGAACGGCGCCGGTGGGAGAGAGATGATGGAAAGTTCGATGGAGCGTAAACCGCCGCGGCCGGGTCACGGGATGCTGAGCCGCGAGCATTCGCATTCGGCCTGGGTGACCAACGACATGGATCGCGCGGTCGAGATTTTTTCCGCGCGCTACGGCGTCTCAAACTTCAGCTTCATCGAAGGGCCGATGCCCACAGGCGGGCACATCAAGGTCGCCTTCGCCTGGGCCGGCGGGCAGGTGCTGGAGATCATCGCCGGTAGCGGCCCCGGAGCCGAGTTCTACAACGCCCTTCTGCCCGCGGACGAGTTCGCGATCCGCTTCCACCATCTCGGCTTCGTCGTTCACGACGAGGCCGGCTGGAGGCAGCTTGAAGCCGACCTGGAGGAGGGCGACTGGCCGATCGTGCACGAGACCCTGACCGGCACCTTCATCGACGCATATTACATCGAGGCGCCCGAGCTGGGCCATTACCTCGAATATGTGCGGCCGCTCGCGGCGGGGGTCGACTTCTACGCCAACGTCCCGACGAACTGACTGGCAGGTCATGACAGCCGCTACCACCGAGATTCCCGCTCACGTCCCCGCCGAGTGCGTCTGGGATCGCAACCTGGCCGAATACCTGCAGGATGGAGACGATCCCTTCATCGCCGCGAGCAGGCTTCACGACGGCCCCGGCGTGATCTGGGTGCCGACCGCCGCCCATGGCGGACCCGCCTGGGTGTTCACGCAGCACGCGCTCATCGAAAAGGGCTTCGCCGACTGGGAGATGTTCTCGAGCAAGCGCGGGGCGAACGCCGCGGTGATGGACTCGAGCTGGCTCTTGCTCCCGGTGGAGGCCGACCGGCCCGAACACCGCTTCTACCGCAACGTGCTCAACCCGCTGTTCACCCCGTCGGCGATCAAGAACCGGAACTCGGCGGTGCAGGAACTGTGCGATCGCCTGATCGACGGATTCGTCCAGCGGGGGCGGTGCGAGTTCGTTTCCGAATTTGCCGCGATCCTTCCCAACGCCATCGTCATCTCGCTGCTTGGCCTGCCGGTCGAGGCACTGCCGCAGTTCCTGGCGTGGGAAGCGGAAATCATCCACGGCGCCACGCCCGAGATATCCTATGCCGCGGGCCAGGCGATCATCGACTATCTCAAGCAGCATATCGCCGAACAGCAGGCGTTACCGGCCGCGACGACCGACGTCATGCAGGCGATCCTGACCGGGCGCATGGCGGATCGCCCGCTCGACGAAGCGGAAATCCTCGGCATCGTCTATCTGCTGTTCGTGGCCGGCCTCGATACCGTCACCTCGACGCTGGGCTGGATCATGCGCCATCTCGCCATCGATCAGGCGCTGCAGACCCGGCTGCGTGAAAACCCGCAGGACATTGGCGCGGCGATCGAAGAGTTCGGCCGTGCCTTCGGCGTCAGTGCGCCGTCGCGCACCGTGGCGCGGGATGTCGTGTTCAACGGCGTCCCGATGAAGGCGGGCGATGCGGTTCTGCTGCCGACGATGCTCGCCGGCCGTGATCCGCGCGCCTGGGACAATCCGCACGTCATCGATATCGACCGCAGGCCGCGTCATGTGACATTCGGCACCGGTCCGCACGTCTGTCTCGGCATCCACCTCGCCAAGCGCGAGATGAAAATCATGCTCGAAGCCTTCCTCGGCCGGATGCGCAACATCCGGATGCCGGAAGGCGGGCGCTACGAATATCACACCAACAATACGGTCGGCATCGGCGTCCTCGATCTCGAATGGGATCCGGCCTGAGCCGAACGACGATTTCCGGGAGAATGAAACAATGAAGACCCTGGTGGTTGGGGGCGCCGGCTTCGTCGGCAGCGCCACGTCGCTTTATCTGCATGATGCCGGGCACGACGTGACGATCATGTCGCGCTCGAAGCCCAGGCCCGGCTCGCGCCTGGACGGCCTGCCGTTTGTGCCGGGCAATTATGTCGAGGACGACTTCAGCGACGGTGCGAAGCTGGAAGGCTATGACTGGCTGGTGTTCTGTGCCGGCAGCGACATGGGCAACTACACCAAAGGCACCCGGGCCAGCGAGGCCGATTTTTTCGAGAAGGCCAACATCGTCGCGCTGCCGCGCTTCTTCGAGGCGGCGAAGAAGGCCGGCATTCGCCGCAGCGTCTACATGGGCAGCTTCTATTCGTTCGTCGCGCCGCAGGTGATGGATCGCATTCCCTACGTGCGCTCTCGCGATATTTCGGATGCCGCCATTCGCGGCCTCAGTTCGCCGGATTTCAACGTCTGCTCCTGCGCGCTGCCCTGGATCGTCGGCCATACGCCCGGCGTGGCCGTCTCGCACTGGCACGCGCTGACGAAACTGGCGCAGGGAAAGCTGCCCGGCGTCCCCGAGGCGGCGCCCGTCGGCGGCGCCAACTTCATGTCCAGCCATGCGATCGCCCAGTGCATGCTGGGGGGGCTGGAGCGGGGTGAATCCGGCAAAGCCTACATGATCGGCGACGAAAACCTGACGTGGAAGGCGTTCTTCGAACTGTGGTTCGAGGAAGCCGGCAGGCCCCGCGATCTCCCGGTTGAAAGGGGCAACGTCCTGGTACCCGACTACGCGCTTTCCTACCTCGATTTCGGCCACACCGACTACGAGCCGTCGGCTGAAGATACCGCGCTGCTCGGCTACGACCGCGGCACGCTGCGCCAGACGATCAAGGACAGCTTCGCCTACTACGCCAGCCTTCCCTGAACGCCGTATCGACGGGCGCGCGGCCCAAGGACTGGCCTTTCGCCCTCAGAAGGCGACGTTGTCGGCACCCTTGGTCTGGAGGATTTCGCGCGCCTCGGCTGGGGAGGCGACCTCCAGGCCCAGTTCGTCGATGATGCGGCGGATCTTGGCCACCTGCTCGGCGTTCGAACGCGCGAGCTGGCCCTTGCCGAGAAACAGGCTGTCCTCGAGCCCGACGCGGATCGATCCGCCGAGCACGGCGTTCATCGTCGCCAGCGGCATCTGGTGGCGTCCGGCCGCGAGCAGCGAGAAGACGTGATCGGCGCCGAACAGCTTGCTCGCGATCGCGCGCATGTGCATCAGGTTCTCGGGATCGGCACCAATGCCGCCCAGGATGCCGAACACCCCCTGGATCAGGAAAGGCGGCTTCGCCATGCCGCGATCGGCGAAATGCGCAAGGTTGTAGAGATGCGCGACGTCGTAGCACTCGAACTCGAACCGCGTGCCCTGGTCGCCCAGTTCCTTCAGGCCGCGCTCGATCTGAGCGAAGGTATTGGACAGGATGAAGTCCCTGGTCATCTCCAGATAGGGCTTCTCCCAGTCGTGAAGCCAGGTCTGGATCTTGCCGCCCGCGCCGGCGATGTTGAAGTTGATCGAGCCCATGTTCATCGAGGCGATCTCGGGCTGCGCCCATTTCGCCGCGGCCAGCCGATCGTCCAGGCTCATGCCCAGGCCGCCGCCGGTGGTGATGTTGAGGATGGCGTCGGTCTGCTGCTTGATGCGCGGCAGGAAGCGCGCGAACAGTTCGGGGTTCTGGTCGGGCCGCCCGGTCTCGGGATCGCGCGCATGGAGGTGCAGCATCGCCGCGCCCGCTTCCGCCGCGGCGACGGCTTCGGCGGCGATCTGGTCGGGCGTGATCGGCAGGTGCGGCGACATCGAGGGGGTGTGGATCGATCCGGTGATGGCGCAGGTGATGATGATCTTGCTCATGGGGGGCTCGCTCAGGTGTTGAGGTAGGATCAGCATGTCGTCAACCTGACCCAGCTGGCCGCCAACGTCCCCTCGGTGCAGATGTCGGAAGGCGGAGCCTTCAAGGGCTCGGCGAACTTCGCCATGCGCGGTCTCGGCACGATCTCGTCGATCCCGACGGTCGAGGGCACGGTCGGCGTTTTCGTCGACGGCGTTTACTTGCCGACGCCCCAGGGTGTGATCTTCGATCTGTTCGATCTCGACGGTATCGAGATCCTGCGCGGGCCGCAGGGCACGCTGTTCGGCAAAAACGTCACCGGCGGCGCCGTGCTCGTGCGTACCCGCGATCCAAGTTCCACCTTCGACTTCGAGGGCCGCGCGGGCATCATGACCGGGCCCGAGTACAAGCTGCAGGGCAGTGTAAGCGGTCCGCTCAGTTCGACGCTCTCGGCGCGCCTTTCGGTCAGCTACGGTGACGACAAGGGCAAGTATCGCGATTCCATTACCGGCATTCGTCGTGGTTACTCGGAGACCTTCCTGATCCGGCCGTCGCTGGCCTGGGAGCCGTCCGATGGGTTCCGCACCGTACTCAAGTACGAGTATGGCTCGATCCAGGGCGATGCCATCCCAACGCAGAACAAGTCGTTCTATCCCAACGACGACTATGGCTTTTCTAACGATTACATTGGCCTGACCGATCTTACATGGCATCAGGTCACCAGCACCACGTCGATCGATGTCGGAATCGGCGATAACGGGCAGATCACCAATGTATTCGGCTATCGTAAGATGGACGACTTCGCCAACAAGGATATCGACGCGACTGAACATGCGTTGTTCCATGACGATTTCTATGTCGGTGTGAAGCAGTACAGCGACGAACTGCGCTATTCCGGACGCTTCTTCGATGCAGCGGACATCGTTCTCGGGGTGTCCTACATGCATTGGGACATTCTCTCGATCGAGCAGCGCTATCTTGCTGCGCTGGCGCTTGCGCCGCGTGCGTTCGGTGGCCGTCAGATTGCGGAATCCTATTCCGCGTTCGCCCAGGCCGATATCGATATCGGCAGCAATCTCACGCTGACTTTGGGCGGCCGCTATGGCCATGAAACGAAGAAGGCGGACATCGCCGTATTCAGCGGCGCGGCCAGTCGCTGCGACATCGATGCGCTGAATTGCGCCTACAATGTTCCTCGCATGGAAGGCAGTTGGTCCTACTTCACGCCGAAGGTCGGGCTGAAGTACGCGCTTAACGACTATCAGCAGTTCTATGCCTCCTGGACCAAGGCTTATCGGGCCGGCGGCTTCAACATCCGGATCACCAATCCGAACCAGCAGACCGAGTTCGATCAGGAATCGAATTCGCAGTTCGAGATCGGTACGAAGATGGATCTGTTCGACCGGCGCCTGCGGCTGAACGCGGCCTTCTACCAGAGCAAGATCAAGAACATGATCCGCGATGTAAACGCGTCGCTGACGGCGGGCGGATCGACGATCGGCACAGTGCAGGATTCGCGGAATACCGCGGATGTCACGATCACTGGTGTCGAATTCGATGCCAAGGTCCGGGTCACTCCCGAACTGACGATCGGGGGCTTCGTCGCATACACGCATTCGAAGTACGACAAGATCCTGTTCAGCCTGATCGAGGGGCCGGGCGAGACCGTTCCCGTCGTCAACGCGCTCGATTTCGGGTTGAAGCTGCCGCGGCTGGTTCCTTGGCAATACGGGGGCTCGATCGACTATACGACCGATCTGACCGATAGTCTGAGCGTGACACTCCATGCCGACATCAGCCATCGCGACGGTACCTTCGCGGCCGACAACAATACTTCGTTCCTGCCGGCGTTCGACAACATAAACGCAAGCGTCACTTTCGGTATCGGCGATCGTCATTCGCTGTCGTTCTTCGGTCGCAACCTCCTCGATCAGCCGGACATTCAGGTTGCCGGTCTCATTCCGGCGAGCGTTTCGCCCAGCCCGACGGGCGGGGCTTCGCTGACGAATTACATGCCGCCGCAGGCGAGCCGGGTCCTGGGGGCAGAGTACACGATTAGGTTCTGACAGTATTCTTGCCGATTTGGCCGACGATAGTGGCTCCGTCCGGAAGGGCGGGGCCATTTCGCCGTTGGCGTGCGCGCCATGCGCGGGACCTTGTCCGGCCGAGGCAAGTGGGCGGATGCGGCGATCTTTACGAGCGGGTGCGGGCGCTCTACGCAGGGGCCGCAAGGATAGGGGTGAATGACCGAAAAGAAGCCTGGACCCAACCGCCGCATGGGGCCGGTTGGCTCGGAGATCTGGCATGCCATGCTCGATGGTGCGGAGGATATCCTGCGCGAAGAGGGGCATGCGGCGCTTACCTCGCGCCGGATCGCTGAGCGCGTCGGGGTGAAGCAGCGGCTGGTATACTATTATTTTCACACGATGGACGATCTGATCGTCGCCATGTTCCGGCGCTCGTCGGAACGGGATCTGAATGGGCTCGCGAAAGTCGGCGAGTCGGAAATGCCGCTGCGACAGCTTTGGACGAACTGCTTCGATTCACACGACGCGCGGCTGATTTCCGAATACATGGCGCTGGCCAACCGGCTTCCCGAACTGCGTGTCGAGGTCATTCGTTTCATTGAGGAATCTCGGGCCATCCAGGTGCGTGCGATCAGCGAGGCGATCGCGCGGCGGCCAGGCGGCAGCCGTATTCCGGCCGAGGCCATCGCCGTCATGGCCGTGGGCATCGGGCTGTCGCTCAACCGCGAGGAGCAGTTGGGCGTGCGGTCCGGGCATGCGGAAACCTTTGCCGTGCTGAATTCCTTTCTCGAGGAAATGGAAGGCTGAATCGGCGGAAAACCGGCGTCGCGGCGCCGGTATGAACGCCGCGGAAATGCCGCGCCGCATCGATCGGTAACGCGGGCATCCGGCGATCGCCGGCGGGCCTCTCGTTCCGGCGTATCGGCAATTCGAGCGCCGTACAGCACCCGGCAAAGCGCCCAGAAGCGACGTACAGCCCTACGCCGGCAATGCCGGAACGGCGAGCGGATGCCCTCGCCGGCGCTTGACACGCCACGACTCGCTACTAAAGAGACGAACGGCTAACAGACCGACGAATAATGGGGAGGAACTTATGACGCTCGTTCGCCACGCGCGAGGTGGAGGCGCACGCAATTCCGGGGTCAGCCGGGCTGCGCTGTTTGCTACCTCGGCCATCGCCATCGCGGCGTCCTCTGTGCCGGCGACTGCGCAGACTGCAGAGGGTGATGCGGCGGATTCCGGGATGATCGTGGTAACGGCGCAGCGACGGCAGGAACTGTCCCGCGACGTGCCGATTACGATCAACACAGCCGATGCCGTGCAGTTGCGCCAGGCCAACGTGGACTCGCTGCTCAGCCTGTCGAAGCTCGCGCCCGGCGTTCGCATCGACCAGCAGGGCGCCTATACCCAGGCGACCATCCGCGGCATCGGCACGACGCTGGTGCAGACAGGCGCCGGCGCCAGTGTCGGTACCTATGTCGACGGCTTCTATCTGCCGAACCCGCTCTCGATCAATTTCGAGTTCCTGAACGTCGAGAACGTCCAGGTCCTGAAAGGGCCGCAGGGCACGCTGTTCGGCCGCAACACGACGGGCGGCGCCATCCTGATCACCACAGCGGAACCCCGGAACGAGCTGGGCGGCATCGTTGAGGCATCCTATGAGCGTTTCGACGCGAAGAAGGTGCAGGGGTATCTCACCGGCGGCCTGGGCACCGGCGTCTCGGCCAGCGTCGAGGCGCTCTGGGAAAAGGGCGACAGCTTCACCAGGCGCAACCTCTATGACGGCAACCTCACAGCCGGCCCCGGCTACGCGCCCGGCGCGCCGTCGCAGCATCCCGGTGCCTACGAGAACTGGTCGGTCCGCGCCGCCGTCAAGGCCGAGGTTTCGGACCGCGTCTCCTTCCTGCTACGCTACATGCATCAGGACCGCAACGACCCGCGCGGATACATGGACGGGACCTACACCGCGAACGGCATCATCTACAGCGCCGCGGACACCGTGCCGGGCACGATATTCGGCTTGCGGCGCGGGGAGATCGCGACAGATTCGGCCCTGGACTTCCGGCTGAACACGGACACTATCCAGCTTACCGGCAAATTCGACCTCGATTTCGCCGACCTGACCTCGTACACGCAGTACCGCGAGGAAGAGTACGTGCAGATCGCCGAGGGCGATTATTCGTCGCAGTCGTTCCTGGCGTTGAACCTGCCCGAAAAGGACAAGATCCTGTCGCAGGAACTGCTGCTCAATTCCAAGCCGGGCAGCCGATTGCAATACACAGCCGGCATCTTCCTGTTCCAGCACAAGGTCGACGCCGGCGTGCTCCTGGCCGGGATGCCCATCTCGGGCAGCCAGGCCTTCTTCCCGTTCAGCGCCACCGGTGTGAAGGTGCGTACCTTCGCGGGCTTTGCTGATGCCACGTACGAAGTGGCGAGCGACTTTTTCGTGACGGGTGGCCTGCGCTACAGCCGCGACGAGGTGAAGAAGCCCTATTACCAGACGACACCCGGCGTACCCGGCGTCTTCACCTTCCAGGCCGACCGCAAGGATAGCAAGCTGAGCCCGCGGGTGGTGCTGCGCTACAAGCCGTCCGAAGAGGCGAGCATCTATGCCTCGTACACCAAGGGCTTCAAGTCGGCGATCCCCGACTATCGCGCGACGTCGGGCCGCGATTATCTCGAGCCCGAGGACGTCAACGCCTTCGAGGCGGGCTTCAAGTACGGCAGCGGCGGCCTGTCGTTCGAGGGCGCGGCGTTCTACTACGATTACAAGAACCTGCAGAACGGCTATTATACGGCGGGCGAGACGATCCTCTCAAACGCCGGCAAGTCGAAGATCAGGGGTGTCGAGGGCGCCGTCAGCTACAAGGTCGGCGGCTTCGAGATCTCCGCGAACGCCACCTACCTCGACGCGAAATACACGAGCTATCCGCGCGCGGGCTTCTACACGCCGAACTTCATCCCCGACAACGATGGCGACGGACTGCCCGAGTTCGCCGGCTTCACGCCGGGCAACGCGCCCGCCAACGGCAAGCGCGTGCAGCACGCGCCCAAGTTTTCGGGAACGATATCGGCCCGCTATACGGCCGACGTGGGGGGCGGCAAGCTCGTCGTCGGCGCCAACCTCTATCACACCTCGCGCATCTGGTTCGATGCGTCCAACCAGTTCAGCCAGGGGGCCTACGACATTCTCAGCGCCCGACTGGAGTGGACCGATCCGAGCGATCGCGTCACGGTTGCCGTCTATGGCGACAACCTGTTCGACGAAAAGTACCTGACCCAGATGCAGGTCGGCCAGGCCGGCGTGGGCACGGTCTGGGGCGAACCGGCGACCTATGGCGTTTCCGTTCGTTACCGGTTCGGCGCGCAGTGATGGAAGGGGGTCTGGTCCCACCGGGGCGAGGCCGGCCCGCGCTTGCCGCGCTTCCATGCACTTGCTAACGGATCGACGAAACAATTTGCGGGAGAGACTCCGAACATGACCGATCAGCGGACAGTCGCAATCGTCACCGGCGCCAGCCGCGGCGCCGGCAAGGGTATTGCCATTGCGCTCGGCTCGCACGGCTGCGTGGTCTATGTCACCGGCCGTTCGGAGAACGAGGGCGATGCCGAGGTGCCCGGCACGATCCACGCCACCGCCAGGGAAATCACCGAAGCCGGCGGCACCGGCATCGCGGTGAAGTGCGACCATTCCGACGACGCGCAGGTCAAGGCGCTGATCGACCGGGTTGTGGCCGAGCAGGGACGCATAGACATCCTCGTCAACAACGCCTGCTGGCAGGGTAACGTGATGAACGAGCCCGGCCAGTTCTGGGAGAAGTCCCTCGAAGTCGCGACCATGATCGAGGTCGGCGCGCGCAGCGGTTTCGTGGCGAGCTGGTACGCCGCCCCGCATATGGTCAAGCAGGACAAGGGGCTGATCGTGTTCACGTCCTCGCCCGGCTCGATGCACTATTGCATGGGCCCCACTTATGGCGCGCACAAGGCGGCGGTCGACAAGATGGCCTTCGACATGGGGGTCGACTTCGCCGATGCCGGTGTCAACGTCGCGGCCGTATCGATCTGGATGGGCTCGCTCACGACCGAGCGCCTGCTCGGCATGATGGAAGCCATGCCCGAATTGCGCAAGAATCTGGAAGGTACGCTCGAATCGGCCGGCTACACCGGGCACGTCGCCTGGGCCATGTACAACGACGCTGAGATGTTTGCCCGGTTCAACGGCAAGACCGTGATCGGTGCCGAAGTCGGCAAGGAATACGGCATCGCCGACGTCGACGGCAGGTTTCCGCCGTCCGTGCGCGATGGCACCGGCGCCTCACCGCCGCAATACGCGCCCTACAAGGTGAAGATGTGAGGAAGGCGGCGACAAGCGGGCCGCGTCTGTCTCTCGACAGCCTGACCTTCACCGACACCGCGCCGCCGGTGGCTATACGCGCCGCGGCCGAGGCCGGTTTCGATGCCTGCAGCCTGTGGATCATTCCGCCGCCGCTGTTTCCCTCGGCCCTGCTGACGCCGCCAGTGGAGCGCGAATGCGCCGCCGTCATCGCCGATACGGGGATCGGCGTGATCGCACTGGAAGTGTTCGACCTGCACTCGTTGGCCGGGGTCGAGGATGCGAAGCCCTTGCTCGAGATGGGCGCGCGACTGGGCGGCAAGGCGGCGCTGGCGATCAACTACAGCAACGCCGATCGCGGCGAGGCGGCGGAGATTCTCGCCCGTTTCGCCGAAGTCGCGGCCGGTTTCGGCCTGGCCACCAACCTCGAGCCGGTCTGCGGCGGCAAGAGCCAGACGCTGGCGGAGGCGGAAGACCTGATCCGCCGGTCGGGCGCGGATGTCGGCCTGTGCTTCGATCCGCATCACCTGATCCGCAGCGGCGGCGGACTGGCCGAACTGCGCGCCGTGACCTCCGGCATGATCCGGTACAATCAGGTCTGCGACGGGCCGCTTCCGCAGCCGGCCGAAATCGCGATGACCGAGGCGGTATGCGAGCGGGCCTATCCGGGCGACGGCGATTTCCCGCTGGCCGAACTGCTGCGCGCGGCGCCGCGCGACGTGCCGCTGGGCATCGAATGCCCCAGCGTCAGCAGGGGGCAGGCGGGCGTCTCGGCCGCCGACCAGGCGCGGGAAGCGATGGGCAAGCTCCGGCAATTGCTGTCCGTGCTCTGATCGGCACGCGCCGCGGGCCGATGGGGCCGCCGCGCGGCATCGTTGCGTTGCAGGAAGGGAGAGGGACGCCATGGCAGGCAAACTGGACGGAAAGATCGCACTGGTGACGGGCGCGAGCCAGGGGATAGGGCTCGCCAGCGCCCGCGCGCTGGCCGAGGACGGCGCGGGCGTGGTCATCATGGGGCGGCGCGCCGACGTGCTGGAAAGGGCGCGGGACGATCTGCGCGCCGCGGTTCCGGGCGCGCGGATCGAGATGTGCGTCGGCGACGCGGTGAGCGAGGCCGATGTCAGGGCCGCGCTCGCCATGGCGCAAGGGCTGGGTGGGCGGCTGGAGATGCTGGTCTCGGTCGTGGGCAATCCCACGTTCATGCCGATCCTGATGCGCGACCTGGCCGGCGTGCGCGCGGAACTCGATACCAACTTCCTCACCGCCTATCTGATGATCCGCCATGGCGCGCCGCTGTTGCCGCGGGGCGGCTCGATCGTCTGCATATCCTCGGCGGCGGTGACGCAGCCGGGCTGGGGGCTGGCGGTCTATGCCGCAGCCAAGGCGGCGTTGGAACGCTTCGTCAAGGCGGCGGCGCTGGAACTGGGCGGCGCGGGTATCCGCGTCAACGCCCTGCGTCCGGGCGCGACCCTGCCGCCCGAACGGGCGGAAAACCCCGAATTTGCGCCCATGGCCCAGGCCTATGCGGCCGAGACGCCGCTGGGCCGCGTCGGGCTGCCCGAGGAGATCGCCTCGGTCGTGCGCTTTCTCGCTGGCCCGGAATCGGGATGGGTGACGGGACAGACCTTCACTGCCGATGGCGGCATGGAGCAGGGCAAGGGCCCCGATTTCATGGATGCGTTCTACGGCAAGGACGTGATGGACGAAATCAGGGCCGGCCGCGAAGTCGCGCCCTCGGGCGCCTAGGACAGCCGTGATGGGCAAGGCCGCGCGATACCTGCGTTGGGGCCGCTACACCGGCCTGCTGGCGCTGGCCCTGCTGGCCGGCTGCGCGCAAGAGCGGGGCGGCGACGCCGCATCGGCCGCGCGGCAGGCCGACACGGCCTCGGGCGCGGACTGGGCGGGCTATGGCCGTACCAACGGCCAGCAGCACTACAGCCCGCTGGACGAGGTGAACGAGAGCACCGTGGGCAAGCTGGGCCTTGCCTGGTCCATGGACCTGCCGTTCGGCAACAGCGCGACCGAGCCCATCGCCGTCGACGGCGTGCTCTATTTCGCGTCCGGACTGAGCATCGTCAACGCGGTCGACGCGGCGAGCGGGAAGTTGCTCTGGCGCTACGATCCCGAGGTGGGCAGCCACGCGGGCCTGAACCTGCGCGTCGGCTGGGGCGTGCGCGGGGTCGGCTGGTGGAACGGCAAGATCTTCGTCGGCACGCAGGACGGCCGGCTGATCGCGCTCGACGCGGCGAACGGCAAGCCGCTGTGGACCGCGCAGACCTTTCGGCCGGAAGACCCCGCCTACATCAGCGGCGCGCCGCGCGTGTTCAACGGGCGGGTTCTGATCGGCTTCGGCGGCACGACCGGCGTGATGCGCGGCTATGTCACCGCCTATGACGCTGAAACCGGCCGCCAGCTCTGGCGGTTCTGGACGATCCCGGGCGATCCGGAAAAGGGGTTCGAAAACAAGGCCATGGAAATGGCCGCGAAGACCTGGTCGGGCGAATGGTGGAAGACGGGCGGCGGTGCGCCGGTGTGGAACTCGATGGCGTGGGACCCGGAAACGGACACGGTATTCATCGGCACCGGAAGCCCCTATCCCTGGAACCATCGCATCCGCAGCCAGGGCAAGGGCGACAACCTGTTCGTCGGCTCGATCGTGGCGCTAGACGGCAGGACCGGCGAATACCGCTGGCACTATCAGCCGACCCCGGGTGACACCTGGGACTTCGATGCGACCATGGACATCGAACTGGCCAATCTCGAAATCGCCGGCAAGCCGCGCAAGGTGCTGATGCAGGCGCCCAAGAACGGCTTTTTCTACGTGATCGACCGCGTGACCGGAGAGCTGCTTTCCGCGCAGCCCTATGCGCGCGTGACCTGGGCGAGCCATGTCGACATGAAGACCGGCCGGCCGGTGGAAGCGCCGGGTGCGCGCTTCGCCGATGGCAAGCCAGCGATCGTGGCGCCGTCCTCGGTCGGGGCGCACAATTGGATGCCGATGGCGTTCAGCCCCCGGACCGGCATGGTCTATATCCCCGCCATAGATTTCGAGGGCCGCTATTCTGACATGCCGGGCACCTGGAAACCGGTGACGGACCGCACGTTCAACGGCGGCGAGCTTATCGAAGGCGGGCCCGCGCTCGGCATGCGGCGCGCGACGGGCAGTCTGCTGGCCTGGTCGCCGGCGCAGGGCAAGGCCGTGTGGCGCGTGCCGCATCAGACCTATCTCAACGGCGGCGTGCTTGCCACCGGGGGCGGCCTGGTTTTCCAGGGTACGGTCGACGGTGGGTTCACGGCCTATGCGGCCGGCACCGGCAAGACCCTGTGGCGCTACGACGGGCGCGCGCCGATCATAGCCCCGCCGATCACCTATCGGGCGAAGGGCAGGCAATACGTCACCGTCCTGACGGGGCTTGGCATGGGCATATCGCCCTATGCCAGTTCCATGTACGGCCCCGAGATCGAACGCTATGGCATTGATCCGCGTAGCCAGGCGCGGCGGGTGCTGACGTTTGCGCTCGGCGGCACGGCGACGCTGCCGCAGCGCAGCGTGCCCCCGCCGCCTCCCGCCGACCCCGGCTTCCGGCCCGATCGCACGAAGGCGCAGGCCGGGATGGTGACGTTCACGATCTACTGTTCGACCTGCCACGGCGACATGGCGGTGGGGATAAACAATGGCCCCGACCTGCGCCGGTCGCCCACGATCCTCGATGCGGAGGGATTCCGCCAGATCGTGCATTCGGGCATTCTGGAAAGCGCGGGCATGCCGAAGTTCCCGGAGCTGGACGGCCCGACGCTGGAGGACCTGCGCCATTTCCTGCGGTCCCGCGCGGGGGACTTGCGCGATCCCGCGCGCCCGGCCGCGACGCCGGGCTCTACGGGGCGCAGCGGCATCTGACTGCGGGCGGGGCGGGCGGGACGCCCGTGCGCCTCAGCGTTCGTAGCTGGGATCGGTGCGGTCGCGGGCGCCGGCCATGGTGCCGGGCGGGACTATGGTTTCGGTAACGGGAGTGACCCGATCGGAATCGACCAGCGACCGGCGATGGGCGATACGCCACTCGCCGTCCCGCCGCTCGAAGCGGTCGACATAGCGGACCACCGCGATCCAGTCCTTCTCGATGCCCTCCGCGCCGGCCGGCAGACGGTGATAGGCTATGCCGTAGTGTTCCGCGAAGGCGATATCGCCATGCACTTCGACCAGCTGATTGCAGATGCAATGGTTCGTCGACAGGAACCTGGGCAGATTTTCCTGGCCGTAGGCGATGAACGCGTCGACTCCGCCGACGAATTCACCATGATCGTCGAGCGCATCGGGGTGGTAGCATGACCGGATAAGCTCCCAGTCCATCCGGTCGATGCCACGGCAATAGCGCACATGGACCTGCTTGATCGCTTCCTCGTCAAGCAGGCGGAGCAGTGCCTCGTTCATGTCCTTCTCCCCGGTTCGGCCTTCTGTTCCTTCCCGGCGGCGCTCAGGCCATGACCTTGTCCAGCATGGTGTGGAAGTGGGCCACGCGCGGTTCGCTCCTGGTCAGGACGATCTCTTCGAAGAGGCGGTTGCGCAGGCCCTGCTGCTGGATGGGCATCTGCTGGTAATCCTGCTCCATCACCCAGTGGACGTGGAAATGCTCGCCCTCCGGCACGATCCGCACCGGCTCAGCCCTGGCCGCGCGCTCGCTCTCAGGCAGCCAGTGCAGGAACCAGATGTGCCAGACGCACTTGTTGTGATCGCCGCTGGGATGCGGCTCGTTGACGATGATCGTCGCGTCGCCGGCGCTGATCTGGATGAACACGTTGGGAAAGAACAGCCAGTAGTTGTAGTCGGTCATCTGGGTGTCGGTCAGGCTGCTGACGTCATAGCCCTTGGCCGTCAGATCCTGGCGGATCATGTTCTGGAACAACTGGCGGGGCGTGAGGCCCCCGGGCATGACGAGCTTGCCGCCGGCATCGCGATAGCCTTCGATTGCTTCGGCAAACTTGGGCAGTACATCGCCATAGAGCGGGAACTGCTCGACTGGCACGCCCAGAATGTTCTGCGCCTCCTGTTCGATGTCGCCGTTCGACGGCGGGCCGAACGGCACCGTGGCGGCGCAGTGCAGGCCGAAGGGCTGGAAGCGCTCGCGGGCCGTGTCCGAAAGGCCCAGGAGTTCCGTGTGCACGCCCTGGATGTGATAGGATTCGCCGAAGGCGTCCATGACGACCTTCCAGTTGCAGGCCACCTCCTCGCGCACATTGATGCCGACCGCGACCCATTCCTCCATCCGGTAGGCGGCCAGCACGTCCCTGGCCGGGCCGAGGAAATCGGCAAGCGGTGCGGCATCGCGATCGGGGTTGATGAAGATGAACCCGCCAAAGCATTCCACCTGGATCGGTATGAGTCCGAGGTCCTTCTTGGGGCCGACGAATTCCTCGAGGGTGCCGTCAAAATCGGGATGGGCCGCCGCCAGCAACTGCCCGTCGAGGCCGTAAGTCCAGTTGTGATACTTGCAGGTGAACCGTGAGGCATTGCCCTTGCCCCGGCAGAGCAGGTTGCCGCGGTGGCGGCAGGCGTTAACGAAGCCCCGGATCCTGCCGTCCTTCCCGCGGACCAGCAGGAAAGCATAGTCGTAGATCTTGTGTTCCTTCCAGTCGCCGGGCTCGGGGATCTCCTCGGCGCGGCCGGCGATCTGCCAGGTGCGCAGCCATAGCCGCTCCTTCTCGCGTTCGCTGTATTCGGCGGAGTTGTAGCGGTTCGCCGGAAACCGCATGCGAAACTGCGAGAAATCAACGTCGGAAATCAACGTCGCCTTGTCCATCCAGGCGCCGGGCAATTCAGCAGTCATGGGGTGCCTCTCCTTCCATCCCGCAATTACGTCTTGCGCGTGATTCTGTTTGCCAAAATGTTAGCGGGGTGCTTCGCTGTCAAGCGTATTTGCAGGTCGGCCGTTTCGGCGATCGGGATGGGTTGATGTTCGCGCGTGGCTGTTCGAAGGCACGATCATGGATAGCGAAAATTCGGGGCAGGGCCGCCGCAGGGCCGTTTCGCGGCGCATGGGGCCACAGAATTCGGCCACGTCCCACGCCATACTCGATGGTGCCGAGCGGGTCCTGCAATCGCGCGGCTATGGCGCCATCACATCCCGCAGCGTGGCGGAGGAAAGCGGGGTCAAGCACCAACTCGTCTATTACTATTTCAAGGACATCGACGATCTGTTGCTTACCGCCTTCAAGCGCCGGATGGATCGCGGGATCGAGCGGCTCCAGCGGGACGCGCAATCCGATCGCCCGGTGCGCGCGATCTTCGAGGACTTCTACAACTCGATCGATGCCTGGCTGGATTTCGAATACATGGCGCTGGCCAACCACCACGATGGCGTCCGGCAGGAAATCGTGCGCTTCCAGACCGAGGCACGCGCCATCCAGATCGGTATTATCGAACGGGCCTACCGTGAGAAAGGCATCGATCCCGAGACCATCCCGCCGGCGGCGCTCGCGTTCCTGATAACGCACGTGGCCATGGCGCTCGTGCGCGAGGAGGGCACGGGATTTTCCGCCGGGCATGACGAGATACGCGAGCTTGTCGACCGGTTCTTCAGATCGCTGGAGTGAGGATTGCCGCCATGCAGGAGTTCATAGAGCGGGAAGTGTCGGTTCCGGACGCGCTGGTCTTCATCGGCCGGAGCCAGTGGGCGCAGGCCGAGACGTGGATTTGCCCCGAATCGCGCTATGTCGTCTGCCAGCGGCTTTCGGAACGGCATCCGGCGCTGCGGCTGGAAATCGGATCGAGCAGGGTTCGCGAGGTCTATCCCCGGGTCCATGCCCTGGGTTTTATGCCGTCGCGGGGGCGCATCACGATGCAGCCGCTGGGCGAGCCGCTGCGTACGCTCAACTGCTGGTTTGACCGTGACGCGTTCGAGGCCGCCACCGGCATCGACGAACCCGGCTGGATCGATCGCGCGGGCGAGTTCCTGCCAGTGTCCAATCGCAACCTGGAAACGATGATGCGCCGCATCCATCTGGAGATCGCGCAGCCCGGCTTCGGCTCGGAACAGATGATCGAGGCCGCCAGCACGATGATCCTGGTCGAGATGGCGCGCCTCGGGCGTAAGCCGCGCGACGCCGCGACCATCGCCGCCGGCCTTGCCCCCTGGCAGATGCGCCGGGTGCGCGAGCGAATTTCCGCCTCGCTCGAACAGGGGTATCCCCGAATCCTGGAACTGGCCGGGCTGTGCGGGGTCAGCCGCAGCCATTTCATGAGGATGTTCAAGGCGTCCACCGGCCAGCCCGTGCAGGGATACATCGCCGCGGAGCGCCTGTCGGCCGCGCGCCGGCTGTTGCGGGAGGACGGCCATAGCGTGAAGGAAATCGCCGCCATCCTCGGGTTTTCGAGCGCCGGGCATTTCACCAATGCCTTTCGCCGCGATGCCCAGATCACGCCGAGCCAGTTTCGCCGATATTCCCGCGCCGATCGGTTCGGCCCGCACCCGGAAGGCGCGGCGGGCCTTTCCGGCTGAGCGAGCAGAATCGAGCGCTACCGTGTAATTCCGGCGCGGACCTGCAAAGCTTCGCGCTTGATGGATACAGGGCAAGCCTGCACTTCCTGACACCGACCGGCGAGCCTGGCAGCGTGGCTGCGGTGGCCGCCCAGCCGGAATGGAAGAGGGTGATATCCGATGCTCGACAACCTGCCGCCGAAATGGGACGATGAATTCGATGTGGTCGCGATCGGATCGGGCGGCGGCGGCCTGAGCGCGGCGATCACCGCGCACGAATATGGCGCGAAGGCCCTCGTCGTCGAAAAGTCGGATCAGGTCGGCGGCGTGACCGCGCTGTCGATGGGCGAGGTCTGGGTAGCGGGCAACCATCTGGCCGATGCCGCCGGCATCGCGGATTCCGTCGAGGAGGGCTTCGGCTATCTGCGCTCGCTGTCGATGGGCTACGGCAGCGATGTCGCCATCCTCAACAAGGTGGTCCACGCGCGCCATGCCCTGCGATACTTCGAGGAACGGATCGGCCTCAGGATGGAGGTCATCAAGGGTTGCCCCGATTATTACTACAAGCACAACGACCATGCCGTCGCCGAGGGTCGTATGCTGGAATGCGTGCCGTTCCCGGGCGCGACGCTGGGCGACTGGCAGGACAGGACCCGCCTGTCGCCGCAGATGCCCTATGGCATGACCCACCACGACATCTTCTCGGCCGGCGGATCGGCCAACATGATGAAGTGGGACTTCGCCCGCATGGGCGAACGGCTCACCCGGGACGAACGCTGCCTGGGGCCGGGCCTTGCCGCCTATTTCGTCAAGGGTGCGCTCGACCGCGGCATTCCCCTGTGGACCGACAGCAGCGCCGAGGAACTGATTGCCGACGGCGAGCGCGTCGTCGGCGTGCGGGTGCGGCGCGAGGGGCGCGATGTCTTCGTCAAGGCGAACAGGGGCGTGGTCGTGGCGGTCAGCAGCTATGAGCGTCGGCAGGACTACAACAAGACCCTGGGCCAGCAGCTCGAACTCGGCTCCATGGTGTTCTCGACGATCGACGGTGCCAATTTCCGCCTTGCCGGCCCGCTCGGCGCGCGCATCGCCAAAGTGCCCGACATCACCTCGCTGGGCTTCACCGTGCCGGGCGAGGAGGACGAGGAAGGCCATCCGCTCTGGCGCACGGCGCTCGGCGCGCTGGGACAGCCGCACACGATCGTGGTCAACCGCACGGGCCGGCGTTTCGGTAACGAGGCGTTCTACCGCTCGTTCTACTACAAGATCGACCAGATCGAGGGCAGTGACCAGCATCACCCCAATTTCCCTTGCTGGGTAATCCTGGACAGCCAGGGGCGCGAGAAATATCCCTTCGTCTCGATCACGCCGGACCAGGACTGGCCGGAAGGCTTCGGCATCGTCGCCGACACGCTGGACGGGCTGGCCGACCGGATCGGCATCGACAAGGCCGGCCTGACCGAGACCGTGGCCCGCTTCAACACCTTTGCCGAAACGGGCGTGGACGAGGATTTCGGCCGCGGCAGCCATCCGTGGAGCGAATGGATGTGCGGCGACCCCTTCCACAAGCCCAACGCCAACCTCGGCACGCTGGCCAAGGGGCCGTTTTACGCCGTCGAACTGAAGCGCATGGGCGGCACCGCCATTCCCTCCTCTGGCCTCCTGACCGATCACCATTCGCGCGTTGTCGGCTGGGACGACAAGCCGATCGAGGGGCTCTATGCGGCGGGCAATTCGGCCGCGCGCATGGAAACCGGCGCGGTCATGCAGAGCGGCGTGTCCAACGCGCGCGGCATGACCCATGGCTGGCTCGCCGCGCGCCATGCCTGCGGCGATCCCAGCGCGCTGCTGGAGCAGGAAGCCGCGCGGCTCAGCCTTTGAGGCGCGGGCTGTGATCGAAACCACGCAAAGCGTTCCTGTCGCGGTCGGGATCGACAGGGTCTGGGCCTATGTGAGGGACATCCGCCGCTGGGCGGAGCTGATGCCGGGCCTGCAGGATTGCGAGATTCTGGGCGATGACGATTCCCGCTGGGTTCTGAAAGTGGGCGTTGGCGGGCTGGTGCGCACGGTCCGGGTCGATGTCCATGTCGACCGGTGGGCGGGGCCGGGAAGCGTGTTGTTCTCCTTCAAGCTCCAGGGCGATCCGGTGAAGGGGGGCGGCTCGTATCACGCGGTCGCCACCGGGCCGGATGCGATCACGATGAACCTGTCCCTGCGGGTGGAGGGCAGCGGCCCCATGGCGCCGATGTGGGAAGCGATGGGGGGCCCGCTCCTCCCCAGGTTCGCGCTGGCCTTCGCGGAGCAGCTCGCCGAGGGCATCGAGGACGAATACGGCGGGAACGGGGCGCGGGTGCCAGCGGGGCAGCCGGCGCGACGGGCGCCATTCGCGTTGCTGATCTGGCTGTGGCGGGCGCTATTCGGCCGCCGGCGGCAGGCATGACGGACGCGGGGGAGCTTCGCCGCCTATCCGCCGAAATCGGCGTCCGCCGGCTGCATGCGCTCTGCGCCGATGCCGTCTGGCGGAAGGACCGGGGCGCATTCGTCGCCTGCTTCGCGGACGATGGCGAATGGAAGGTCGCCGGAGCCCACTTGCGCGGCCGGGACGAGATCGGGGACGGGTTCGAACGGTTCCTTGCCCTTAACGAACGCGTGCTGATGCGCTTCGGCTCCCCGATCCTCGAAATCGGGCGGGGGGTGGCCAGCGGCCGGACATATGTCACCGAAACGGTCCGCTCGCGCGAGGGCGCCGGTCTGTGCTCCATCGGCATCTACTACGAGCGTTTCGTCGAGACGGGGGGCGAGTGGCGCTTCGTGTGGCGGCACTTCGACTTCTGCTATTTCGGCCCGCCCGATCTTTCGGCGCCGCTGTTCCCATTCGTCGACCGCGGCCCTCCGCCGACGCTGCCCGGGGCCGGAGAGCCGACCGCCGGGATGTAGGCGGCGTGCCGATCCGAACGCGTGCCGATGCGTTTCGGATCGGCGAGGCCCTAACTGTCCGCGATAGGTCTCGGCGCGCCGATCCCCATATATTTCGCCAGGTTGCGGTGGAAGTGGATTATCGGCACTTCCTGGTAGGGGCTGGGCATCGCGCCTTCATAGGCGCGCGATTTCATGCCCTTCTGGATCTCGCCGATGTTCTGGAAATCCTGGCTGAGGATCAGGCGCCACTTTTCCTCGGTCGGGTCGGGCTCGTGAACCCATTCGGTTTCGGGTTCCTGGCCGTCGGGGTAGTGCTCGAGGATATAGACCTCGAAGATGCAACTGTCGGGATCGTGACCGTTGGGCCGCGCGCGGTAGCACAGCGCATAGGTCACGCCCGGCAGGATCGCGGAATTGGGGAAGATGTGCCAGTCGAGCCCGGCCTCGGCGAATTCCTCGGGCGACAGTTGCGGCCAGAAGACGCCGCGCTCGGCATCCATCACCGCCGCAGTCTGCATGACGTGGCCTGCCACCTGCTCGGGCGGTGTGCCGTCGGGCAGGTCGTGGATCGCGCGGCCGGCGGCATCCACGAAAGTCTGGGTGCTGGTGCCCACCGTTTCCCAAAGCTCGGTGAACATTTCCGCCATGGTGACACGCGGGTCCATGCCCTCTGCGGCGGTTACCCCAGTTGATGTCGCACCCACCCGGACGGTGCCGCCGCGTCCTTCGCCGACGCCGTGCCACGAATGCAGGCCGCCGGTGCGGCACCACCAGCGGTTCGAGCCCCATTCGAGCAGTTGTGGATGCGTCGCGTCGACGTGGAAGCTCTCGATGAAGCTTTCGAGCGCGGTCTTCCAGTTGCACGGGAAATAGAGCCACTGCCGCCAGCGATAGCGCATCCGCTCGAACCGGAGCTTGCCGAGGATGTCCCAGGCGGGGCCGAGGTATTCCTGCAGCGAGACGCAATCGGGATCCATGTTGATCCACACCCAACCGCCCCAGGTTTCCACCTTGATCTGCTTGAGATCGACCTTGCCGTTGGTCACGGCGTCGCCCCAGTCCTCGGCGTCGAGGACGTAGGTATTCTTGCCGCTGATGTCCCAGCCCCAGCCGTGAAAGCGGCAGTGCAGCCGCTGGGCGTGCCCGCAACCCTCGGTGATGCGCCGCCCGCGATGCGGACAGACATTGTGGAACGCGGAAATCCGGTCTTCGGCGCTGCGCACGACGATGATCGAATCATTGAGGATGTCGTAGGTGACGTAGTCGCCGACTTTCTTCAGTTCCTCCTCGCGGCAGGCGATCTGCCAGACCTTCGGCCACAGCTTCTCGCCTTCCGCCCGGGTGTATTCGGGCGAGATGAAGGCGTCGACGGGAATGCGGACGAGTTCCTCGACGGCGAACCGGTTTGCGGACATCTCATTCATGGGGCGGTCTCCTGCCTGTTAGTCGAGCGTAAAGCGGGCGGGCTCGATCTTGAGGCCGGGCGTTTCCGAGCGCCCCTTGAACAGGAAGGAATTGGCCGCAGTAATCTCGCCGCCTTCCTTCAGCGTGTCGCCGCCGTCCGCCGGCACCGAATTGAAGTAGACATCGCGGCCGTCCGCCCCGCCGAAGCGCAACTGGGTGATCGATCCGGCGGGCGTCGCGAAATCCTCAATCCGTTCGCCCGCGGGCGTCAGGCGGGTGAAGAAGTTCGATCGGAACCCGGTGATCCACACGTTGCCCTCGGCATCCAGGGACATACCGTCGGCATCCTCCTTTTCGAGGAACAGCGCGCGGTTCTCGAAGCGAAGGTCGGCTGTGACGTCGAAGGCCCAGGTGCCCTTGAAGGTGTCGTTGCAATAGAACCGCTTGTGCGCGGCGTCGTACATGATGCCGTTGGAAAAGCCGATGCCGTCGGCCAGCTTGATCAACTGGCGGTCGGCGGTCAGCCGCCACAGTTCGGTCGGGCGGGTCTGCGCGCCCTGGATGACCATCTCGATGTCGTTGGTGCCGAAGAAGATGCCGCCCATGCCGTCGGGCATCATCTCGTTGATGCCGTTGATCGGCTTGCCCTCCAGCCGGTCGAGCAGCCAGCCGGACTTGCCGGTGTCGGGGTTGTTCCACATGATGCCGCCTTCGCCGGTGGACAGCACCGAGCCATCGGCGTTCATCATCACGCCGCCGGTCCACATGCGGCTTTCGTTGAACGTGCCGACGCTGGTTCCGTCGGGCTTCACGCCGTGGATTCCGCCGGCGATGACATCGCTGAACCAGATGACGTCGCGGGCATGATCCACCGCGAGGCCTTCAAGGTAGATGCCGGATGCTATTTTCGAGAACTCTCCCATGACGTTTCCTTTTTTCGGTGCCGCTTCGGACATTGCTACGGTGACGGCATTTGCAAAGCTACTTGCAGAATCGCTCGTCACAATGTTAGCGAGTTGCGGGCCTGTCAAGCATTCCCCGAATGCGTGACAGGCCCATGGTCCGGCGCGGCCATGAATCGGGAGAGCGGCATGGACTGGAATGACGAGTTGGTCGGTGCGTTCACGCTGACGGGGCGGACGGTGGTGATTACCGGCGCGGGTTCGGGGCTGGGGCGGGAGGCGGCGCGGATATTCGCGCTGGCCGGCGCCGACCTGGTGCTGGCCGACATCAATGAGGCAGGACTGGCCGAAACTGAAGGACTGATCGCGGCCGCGGGCGGACGCAGCGTTTTGCGCCGGATCGACGTTTCGGTTCCCGCGCAGCTCGATGCGCTGGCCGATGCGGCGGTGGCGCAATGGGGCCGGCTCGACGTATGGGTGAATGGCGCCGGCGTGTCCTATCTCCATGCCCTGACCGATACCGCCCCCGACAAGGCCGCCAAGGTCGTCGCGGTGAATATGATGGGTCCCTACTGGGGCAGCGTCTCCGCGGCTCGGGTGATGTGCGAGCGCGGCGGCGGCGCGATCATCAACATTTCCTCGGGCGGCGGCGCCAAGCCGCTGCCGGGCATTGGTCTTTACGGCATGACCAAGGCCGCGGTGAACTCGCTGACCTGGACCAGCGCGGCGGAATTCGGGGCCATGGGCATCCGCGTCAACGCGGTCGCGCCCGGCTGGATCGAAACGCCGATGAGCCGCGACCTGTTCCGCGACGAAACCGGCCGGATCTCCGAAGAGCGCAAGCATCAGGTCCGCGAGCAGATGCGGCAGAACGCGATGCTCAAGGTTCTCGGCAGGCCTTCGGACATCGCCTACGCGCTGCTCTATCTGGCCTCGGACGCCAGCCGGTTCGTTACCGGTCAGATCCTGGCCGTCAACGGCGGGGAATCGATGTGATCCAGCGCCGCCGCGGCTGCGCGCGGCGGGCAACCGAATTATTGGCCGGGCCGGTTTTGCGGCATGATCGGCGAAAGGGAGTTCAAGGTAATGCAGGTAGATTTCTTTTCCGACCCGACGATCATTCGGGATTCCCGCAAATACTTCGACACCATGCGGGCGCAGGGGCCGATCGTGCGCGAGCCGTTCCACGACACGCTGATGGTGACGGGCTATGACGAAGTGCTGGAAATCCTCGTCAACAAGGATGGCATCTATTCCAACGCCTGCTCGATCCTGGGGCCGCTCCCCGGCCTGCCGTTCGAACCGGAGGGGAGCGACATCACCGAACAGCTCGATGCGGTGCGCGACAGCATGCCGTGGGCCGATCACCTCGTCTGCTTCGACGGCAAGAAGCATGCGGAGCACCGCATGCTGCTGGGCAGTCTGCTGACTTACAAGCGCCTCAAGCAGAACGAGGAATATCTGCATGAGCTGTCGGAAATGCTGATCGACAGGTTCATCGACAAGGGCGCGTGCGACCTCGTTCCCGAGTTCGCCCATGCGACCACGGTTTATGCGATTTCCGACCTCATGGGGATACCCATGGAAGACCGCGCCCTGCTTCTCGAGCAGATCGGCGCGCCGCCGAGCCAGGTTCAGGGGGATGCACCGCTGAAGGTCGGCCCCGACCCCCTGGTGGCGATGAAGCCGCTGTTCGACAAATATCTGCGCGAGCGGCAGGAGAACCCGCGCGGCGACCTGATGACCGAACTGGTCCAGGCGAAATTCAAGGACGGCTCCAGCCCCGATTTCGACACCCTGTCGAACCTCGCCCGCTTCCTGTTCGGCGCCGGGCAGGACACCACGTCGCGACTGATCGCGATGGCCGTGCTGGTCCTGTGCGAGCGCCCCGACCTGCAGGAGCGGCTGCGCGCGGAACCGGAAAGGATTCCCGACTTCATCGAGGAAACGCTGCGCTATGATGGGCCGGTCAAGGTCGCCTATCGCCTCGCCACGGTCGACACGCGGGTCGGCGAGGTGGACATTCCCGCCGGCACGATCCTGACCGTCTGCTATTCCGCGGCGAGCAACGATCCTGCGAAGTTCGCCGACCCCCAGAACTTCGACATAGACCGGCCGGGGCTGCGCGACCACATGGGTTTCTCCAAGGGGCCGCACGGTTGCCTGGGGGCGCCGCTAGGCCGCATGGAATCGCGCATTGCCCTCGAGCACCTGCTGCGCCGCCTGCGCAATATCCGCATCTCGGAAGCGCATCATGGCCCTGCCGGCGCGCGGAGGTACAATTTCGAGCCGACTTATACCTTCCGCAGCCTCGCCGATCTCCATATCGAATTCGATCGGCCGTAGCCGGCGGGATATTTGAATGCGGACCGGACCGCGCGCATAGTGTGATAGCCGGATCGGACGTGGCGCTACGACCACGGGAGCCGAGGCTCCGCGATCCGGACCGAAGGAGATGGATGGATGAGCGAGGCAAATGCCGCCATGCGGACGCAACTGTCGCCCGAGGCGCCCGAAAACTGGCTGGAGCAAGGTTTCGAGACGCTCTACGAACTGAGCTGGCGGGACTATGAAGACCTGCAACTCGCGGCCCTGAAACTACGCGTGGAGCGGCTGCGCGACGAAGTCTCGGCACTGGGCAAGCTGGCCAAGCGCGAGGGGATCGGCGAGGTCGAAAGCATCCGGGACGTGCTGCCGCTGCTTTTCGACCATCGTGTCTACAAGAGCTACCCGATTTCCATCATCGAGAAGCGCGATATCGGCAAGCTCAATTCGTGGCTGGACCGCCTGACGACCCATGATCTTTCGCAGGTCGATCTCGCCGGCGTGGTCACGGTCGAAGGGTGGCTCGACCGTCTCGACGAACATGGCATGCTGGTCGGCCATTCGACCGGCACCACCGGCAAGCTCAGCTTCGTGCCGCGTTCGCGTACCGAACTGCCGGGATGGGCCTGTGCCTACAACGAGATGACGCGGTCGGCCACGGGCGTCGATCCAAGGGTCGACCACGTGGAAACCTTCTTCCCCGGATACCGGGGCGGGCACCATATGATGCTCAAGATGCTCACGCTGTTCAACATTCCGGCGGCGGGCGGGCCGGAGCACTATCACACGCTCTATCAGGGGCACATTCCCGCCGACCTGTCGTCGCTGGCGGGCCGCATGCAGGCGGCGGAGGATCGGGGCGAACTGGACAAGCTCGGCCTCGCGCCGGCCCTGATCGAGGCGCGCGACCGTCTTGTCGAACAGGCGCGCAACCGCGAGCGGGATCTCGAGGCATGGTTCGCCAAGCTGTTCGAGGAGTTCCGCGGCAAGCGCGTCCGGCTGGGCGGCACCGCGTCCGACCTTATCCGCACCGCCCGCAGCGGCATTGCCCGGGGCGTCCGGCCCGAGTTCGGCGCCGGATCGTTCATCATGACCGGCGGCGGCCTCAAGGGCATGCAGGACCCGCCCGAGGATTGGGAAGCCTTCGTCCGGGACTATTTCGGGCTGGACACCATCGGCATGATGTACGGCATGTCCGAATGGATGGGCGGCGTCGGGCGATGCGCGGCCGGGCACTATCACATCATGCCCCACACCATCGCCCTGCTGTTCGACGCGGACATGAACCTGCTGCCCCGCGAAGGGTCGCAGACCGGTCGCTTCGGTTTCGTCGATCTTCTGGCGCAGACCTATTGGGGGGGCTTCATCTCGGGCGATCAGGTCACGATCCATTGGGACGAGGACTGCGCTTGCGGGTGGAAGGGACCGCGCATCGGGCCGGAGATCCGGCGCTTCTCGGAAATGGAAGGCGGGGACGACAAGATAAGCTGTGCCGGCACGGCGGCAGCCTACAACGACTTCATGGATTATATCTCGCAAAGCTGATCCGGGTGCGGGCTTGGGGCGGCGGAAAGTTTCGCCTATGGCCGGGCCGGCCGATTCCGTTCGCCTCGCGGGCGGTAGGCAGCTTGGCTGCCCGTTTCGCGAAGGAAGAATGAAGACCGCCGTGGCACCCTGAATCGCATCCCCACGATCGCGCTTGGTCGCGAACCCCCAAATCACGACATGGACATGAAGGACCCAGCGCTATGCAGCAGACAATGTACGAACGCATCCTCGATCTCTTGCAGGCCGAAGGCGTAGACAGACTGTTCGGCATTCCCGACCCCAGCTTCTTCGGGATGTTCATCGAAGCCGAACGGCGCGGCATGGAGATCATTTCCCCGCACCACGAACAGGCCGCCGCGCTGACCGCCGACGGCTATTACCGCATGACCGGCAAGCCCGTGGTGATGTGTATGAACAAGGGCCCCGGCGTGGCCAACATCCTGGCGGGCGTGAACTTCCTGATGAAGGAGAACGTGCCGGCCGTGTGCATCATGGCCAACCGCCAGCGCTTCTACGAACAGAAGGTGCGGCGCGGCAAGATGCAGTACATGAGCCAGGCGCCGCTGTTCGAGAACACCGTGAAGTATGCGGGCACTATCGAATACCCTCAGCAGACCGACGAGATCTTCCAGCACGCCTTCCGCAAGGCCCTGAGCGGCGTGCCCGGGCCGACGTTCGTCGAACTGCCGCTGGGCGTGATGCAGGCGAAGTTCGACGGCTCGCCCGTGCTGAAGCCCCATCAGTACCGCCTCGTCAACCAGCGCGCCGACGCCCAGTCGATCGCCGAGGCGAAGGCGCTGCTGGAAGGCGCCAAGGCCCCGGTGCTGCTGCTGGGGCAGGGGGGCTTCGTCAGCCGCGCGCACGCCATGCTGACCGAGCTTGCCGGCAAGCTGCTCTGCCCGATCCTGCAGACCAACGCGGTCGAGGCGGTGCTGCCGGGTATGGAAGACCGCACGTTTCCTTACAGCTCCGCCGTGGGGGCCGAGATCGCCGACCAGTCCGACGTCGTGCTGGCGATCGGCACCGAACTGGGCGAGGCGCTGAACTATGGCCGCGGCCATTCGTGGCAGGCGGGCAATGCCACCCGCAAGTGGATCTACGTCGAACGCGATGCCGAGGCGATGGGCGTCAACCGGCCGATCGACGTGCCGCTGGTCGGCGATCTGCGCGATATCGTGCCGCAGCTCAATGTCGCGCTCGAAGGCGTGAAGCGCACGCTTCCCGCCACGCTGCCGGAATGGACCCGGCGCCGCGATGCGCACAAGCAGTCGATCGAGGACTACGTGCCCCGGCGCTCGATGCCGATCCACCCGGGCGCCGTGCCGATCGAGGCGACCAGGGTGCTGCCGGACGACACCATCCTGGTGCGCGACGGCGGCGGTGCCAGCATGTGGGCCTCGGCGCTCGTCCAGTTCATCCCGCGCGATTCGATGTGGAGCTCGAACTGGGGGGCGATCGGCAACGGCCTGCCGATGGCGATGGGCGCGCAGATGGCCGTCGGCCCCAAGCGCCGCGCCGTGCTGATGACGGGCGATTCGGCTTTCCTGTTCCACGTCTCGGAAATCGAGACGGCCGTGCGCAAGAACCTGCCGATTATCTGCATCGTTTCGGTCGATCATGCCTGGGGCCTGGAAGCCGCCTCGTACAAGGCCAACTTCGGTGAGAACACCTCGACGCCCGAGGCGCGCTGGGGCGCGGCGGTGCGGCTCGACAAGACTGCCGAAAGCTTTGGCGCGCACGGCGAATTCGTCGAGAAGCTCGAGGATCTCGCTCCCGCGGTCGAGCGTGCGCTCGCCTCGGGCAAGCCGGCGGTGATCCATGTCGAGGTCGACCAGATGGCGAGCAGCTCGTTCGAAGGGATTCCGGGCTTTGCCGAGTTCCGCGCCTGGTTCGGCGAGGAAGGCGACTTCCTGGGCGTGCCCGGCGTCGCCCCGGCTCCCGCCGCGGCTGCGGGCAGCGGCTCGACCGAGCATTCGAGCGGCTATTAAGTGAAGATTTGACCCGGCCTCCCGATCCTCCTCCCCGCGGGGAGGAGGATCGGGAGGCCGGGTCACGATTTGGTGCGCCGTGCCCCCGGGGCCAGGCTCGTTCAGATCGTCTCGCCTGCGTCAACCAGCAGCGTGCTTCCGGTCATGAACATTGCCATGTCCGAAGCGGCGAAGAGGACGGCGCGGGCGATGTCGTCGGGGACGCCGACGCGGCCGAGCAGCGAGGAGAGGGTGGCGGAGATTTCCTGGCGGACGCGTTCGGGCAGTTGCTCGAGCGCGGCCATGTTGCCCTCGGTGGTGCAGAAGGTGGGGGCGACGCCCAGGACGCGGATGTCGTGGGGGGCGAGTTCGAGCGCCATCTGCTTCACCATGCCGCGCACGCCGTGCTTCGAGGCGACATAGGAGGTGACGCCGGGTGCCACGCCCTTGAAGCCGGCGGTGGAGACCACGTTGACGATCACGCCGCCCTTCTGCGCGTCGATCATACGCCGGGCGGCCTGGCGCGTGCCGATGAACACCCCGCGCAGGTTGACCGCCATGACCTTGTCCCAGTCCTCGATGGCGACGTCGAAGATGGGGACGTTGGGATAGAGCCCGGCATTGTTGACCCACACGTCGAGCCCGCCCAGCTCGCGGACCGCGCGGTCGGCGGCGGCGGCGACCGAGGCCTCGTCGCTCACGTCGACGGCCTGGGCGATCACCCGCGCCCCGGTGGCCGCGCTGGCCTCACGGGCGGCCACCTCGGCCTGCTCGGCGCGCAGATCGAGGATCAGGACCGCGGCGCCGGCCTCGGCCAGCCGGTCGACCATGGCGCGGCCGAGCCCCTGCGCCCCGCCTGTGACGACGGCGACGCGGCCTTGGAGCGAGATCAGTTCGGCAATCGATTTGCCCGATACGTCGGCTATCGCCATGGCTTTGCTCCGTTCCTGCGCGGTGTGGGGGTCACGTGTTGGTGAAGGGGCGGTCGGACGCGCCGAAGGGGATCAGGCCGTCTGCATAGTCGATGTCGCCCAGCACGATGTTGGTGTTCATCACCTGTACGCCGACCACGCGCTCCCACAGCACCAGTTCGTCGTGCCAGGGCGAATCGGGATGGTCGTCCATCAGCGGACCGACCGGGATGCCCATCTTCTCCAGCCGCTGCTTGTGCCAATCGAGATCCTTGACCCCGAACACCACCGAGGTGACACCTTCGCCCTTGGTGTCCAGCTCGCTCCACAGCCACGAGTTGAACTCGGTGCGCTCCTCGTGCGGGCAGACCACCTCGAGCCCGGCGGCCCAGCTAATGCACATGGTGAAGCCCATGTCCTTGCGCGAGAAGCGCCGGAGCGTCGCGCCGGTCACTTTCTCGAGCTGTTCGATGTGGGCGTCGAGGTTCTCGGGCCGGACCAGCCAGGCCACGTGATCGACGTGATTGATGAACTTCTGCATTGCCTCTCTCTCCCGAATGTCATGTCCGCCTGCGCCGGCGCGGACGGTCAGAGCATGATCGCGCCGCCTTCGACGCCGATCGTCTGGCCGGTGACGAAGTTCGAGTCGTCGCTGGCGAGGAACACGCAGGTTGGTGCGATGTCCTCGGGCGTACCGAAGCGGCCCATGGCGACTTTCGCCAGTTCGAGGTCGTAGGTGCCCGATTCCTCCAGATACCAGATGGACTTGGGGGTCAGCGCCGAGGGCAGGATGGTGTTCACCCGGATACCCTTGCGGCCCCATTCGCGCGCGGCGGTGCGGGTGAGCGCGCGCAGCGCCTCCTTGCTGGCGGCGTAGGCGAGGAAACCGGGCTCGCAGCGGATCGAATAGCTGGTGCCCATGTTGATCACCGAGCCGCCGCCCTGGGCAACCATGTGCGGATAGCACAACTGCATGAGCTGGAGCGAACCGAAGAAGCACGACTGGAAGTCGATCATGCAATTCTCTTCCATCTTCGGGTCGTCGAGCGCGAGGTAATCGGTGAAGGTATGCGCGTTGTTGACCAGCGCATCGACCCGGCCCCAGTCGGCGATCGCCCGGCTTACCACCATCTCGGAATGCTCGCGGTTGCCCGCCAGCGCTTCCAGCGGCAGCGCGGTGCCGCCGGCCTGGGCGATGCGGCCGGCCACCTCTTCCAGCTTGCTCAGCGTGCGGCCGGTGATGACGACCCTGGCCCCTTCGGCGGCATAGGCTTCCGCTATGGCAGCGCCGATGCCCTGTCCTGCGCCCGTGACGATCGCGACCTTGCCTGCAAGGCGTCCATTGTTTGCAGCCACTGGAACTCTCCCGTTTTTTCCGATTCAGTGTTCGTCGAAGTGTTAGCTGCTGTGCAATAGCGCGTCAATCGCGTCGGGACGGCCAAGGGACAGGACGCGGGCCGCCCGCGCAAAAAGCGCTGCTAGCACATTGACGAATCGCCGGGCCTATGCCCATCTGCTGACGGCTTGGCAAACATGCCGCCCGCCGCGGGCGGCCGTCGGGGCCGAGCCATCTTGCCGAAATACCGGTGGGCATGTCCCGATCGCGGACGCGGTCGCGACATTTTCGCCATCGAGAGGGTGTGACATGAAATTTGGTATTATCATCAATCGCAAGCTTATCGACCGGACCTCGTCCAATCCGTACCACAAGCTCTACCGCTACGTGGAGGAGATGGAGGATCTCGGCTACGACCTGGGTTGGTGCGGCCACCATCGCTTTTCCGACAAGACCGCGTTCGGCGGCGATACCGCGACGGAACCGTCGGCGCCGCTGCCCATGCTGGCCTCGCTGATGGCGCGCACGACGAAAATGGAATTCGCCACCAACATCATGCTGGTGCCGGCCCGCCACCCCCTCGAACTGGCCGAGGAGATCAACACGCTCCAGGAAATCTCGAACAACCGGTTCATCCTGGGCGCGGGCATTGGCTACAAGCCCGACGAGTTCGAGAACTGCGGCTGGCCGTTCAAGAGCCGGGCGAGCCGTATGGAGGAATGCATCGCGATCCTGCGCCTGGCGCTGGCGGGCGGGGAGTTTTCGTTCGAGGGCAAGCATTTCCAGCTCGAGAACGTGATGACCACCCCGGCGCCGCTGCCGGGCACCAGCACGCGCATCTGGATCGGTGCGGTGAGCGAGCCGGCCATGCAGCGCGCCGCGCGCATTGCCGACGGCTGGGAGGCGAGTTTCGCCGACCACATGCTGGACCTGACCGACAAGGTGAAGCGCTACCGCGCCATGGCGGCCGAACACGGTCGCCCCGCCACGCTGGCGCTGATGCGCGATGTGCACGTGGTGCCCAGCCGGGAGCGGATCGACCCGAACTTCCTCAGGAACATCGTCACCGTCTGGCAGAGCTATGACGACCTCGGCTCGAAGGCCGACCGCGACGACCTGTCGAACGAGGTGATGTTCGGCGGCAAGGACGTCAGCCTTGAGGAGTTCGCCCCCCACCGCGCCGTCGTCGGCACGCCCGACGACTGCATCCGCGAACTGGAAAGCATTCGCGACCTGACCGACCCCGAATACCTGTTCATCACCCCCACCGGCGTGCCCGATCCGGACCAGCAGATCGAGGAACTGCGCCTCTTCGCCCGGGAGGTCATGCCCCACTTCAGGAAATGACGCGAGGACAGCGGACGGGAGGGGCGCCCGAGAGCGCCCATGTTGCCGAAGTCCGCACGAAGATCAGCAGGGAAGGAAAAGTCTGGAAATGCCATTCTCGGGCCCGATGGAAGATCGTCTCGCGATCCGCGAGTTGTATGACACTTATGGCGACGCGAGCACGCGATGCGATCTCGACCTGTTCCTGGCATGCTGGGACGAGGACGGGGTGTGGAACACGCAATTGTTCACCCGCACCGGCAAGGCCGAAATGCGCGAGCAATGGGGCGTGCTTTGGACCAACTTCGAGAAGGTGGCCTTTCTCGCCAATGTCCTCTCGATCGAGGTGGAGGGCGACACGGCTTCGTGCCGTGCGCTCCAGCGCGAGGAAGTCCTGCTCAAGAGCGGGGGGATCTATCGACTCTCCGGGCTCTATTCGGATCGGCTCGTGCGGGCCAACGGGCGGTGGCATTTCAAGCGGCGGGACTATGAAGTGCTTATCGAGGAAGTCCCTGGCTGACGGGCCTCGCCGGTGCGAGTCTGGCCTGGCCAGGCCCCGCTTGACTGCGCGCAACCACATTGCTAACAATATGACGAACGAAGGCGGGGAGCAAATCCGTCCGCATTGATTGGGGAGAACGGTGAGGAAAGCTTCCGCGCCGTTCCCGTTGTGACAGGGCTGACCGCCCATCCTGCGCATGGCGACGCGGCCCCATCATGCGAGAGGACTCATGGCCGATACCGAACCCGACTTCTTCCACGACATCGACATCATCAATGCGCCCAAGCGCTATTTCGACCAGATGCGGGCCAGGTGCCCTGTCCACAGGGAGCCGCACCAGGGCACCTTCATCGTCACCAGCTACGACGCGGTCATGGAGGTGCTCAACCGCAAGGACGACACATTCTCGGCCGCCGTCTCCGTCGTCGGGCCGATCCCGCCGCT
>JBAYPJ010000034.1:0-33042 GCA_041677785.1 Novosphingobium sp.
CGGCCCGCTCGGCGCGGCGCAACAGCAGGCGCGCGGCGGCGCCGGCGCGGTCGCGCGCGATGCGCTGGATCAGCGAGGGGCGTTCGAGCCGGGCGACGAGCTGGACGAAGCCGAAGCCGTTGATCGCGGTGCGCTCGTGCGGCCAGCGGTCGAGCGCGGCGGACAGCGCGTCGTCGACCGCGCGGCGATCGGCCTTGTCGGCCAGCGTCGGGAAATCGATGCCGATCGCGCCGGCGAGGTCGAGGCGGCGAACCGCGCCGGCAACCGCCGGCACCGCTGCCAGCGCCAGCGCGCGCGGGGGCAGGGCGCCGTCGACGTCGATCAGCGTCATTGCCGGCGTGGCGCTGATCGTCAGGCTGCCGCCGGTGAACGCGACTTCTCCTGACAGCGCCTCGGCGACGAGTTCGTCCCAGCCTTGGGCCAGGTTCGCGTCGAACCGGCGGACGATCTGCACGGCGTGGCCTTCGTCGCGCAGGCGCTCGGCGAGTGTCGGGGCGGGGCGAGGCGGCCGGTCGGTCGGGCGGGCCTGGGCGCGCTTCAGCCGTCCGCGCTCGGCGATCGCGGCGCGGGTGACGATCGCGCGGAGCGGTGCGCCCTCGCTGGCCTCGCGCGGCAGGTTGTCGACGAGCGCTTCCCCGCCGCCGGCGAAGCGCAGCGTGCCGCGCTTCGATCCCGCGGCGCGGGCGATCAGCAGCGCGTCCTCGACCTGTCCCGCGGCCAGCGCGCCCGGCCAGTCGATGCGGGCGGCGAGGATCGCGCCGTTGCCGGCCCGGATCGCGCGGTGCTCGCCGATCCCTTCCTCGACGTACCAGGTCATCGCGGCCGCTCAGCCAATGGCGAAGCCCGCCGCCCGGAGCAGCGTCCGCGTCTCGTAGAGCGGGAGCCCGACGACGCCCGAGTGGCTACCCTGTATCCAGGCGATCAGGCCTTCGGCGGCGCCCTGGATGGCATAGCCGCCCGCCTTGCCGTGCCATTCCCCGCCGGCGGCGTAGGCGTCGATCTCGGCGGCCGAGAGCGGCTTGAAGCGCACGATGGTCTCCGACAGCCGCTCGCGCAGCGTTCCATCGGGCGCCTTGAGCGCGACGGCGGAGAGCACGCGGTGGCGCCGCCCGGACAGCAGCGCCAGGCAGCGGCGCGCGGTCGCCTCATCCTCGGCCTTGGGCAGGATGCGGCGGCCGAGCGCGACGACGGTATCGCCGGCGAGGACATGCGCCTCTCCGCCGTCGACAGCTTCCGCCTTCTCGCGCGCCATGCGGCGGGCGTAGTCGCGCGGCGGTTCGGCCTTGCGCGGAGTTTCGTCGATATCGGCAGCGGCGATGCCCGTGGGCTCGATACCCAGCCGGCCGAGCAGTTCGCGGCGGCGTGGGCTGGCGGAGGCCAGCAGCAGCCTGGGGACGGGGCCGGCAGGCGGCTTGGGCGCAGCGGCGCCCGCAACGTCCATCGTCAGTAGGAGCCGGGGCCGCCGCGGCCGGGCATGAAGCGATAGGTGATGCGGCCCTTGGTCAGATCGTAGGGCGTCAGCTCGACCAGGACTTCGTCGCCCACCAGCACGCGGATGCGGTTCTTGCGCATCTTGCCGGCGGTATGGCCGAGAATCTCGTGGTCATTTTCCAGCCGCACCCGGAACATGGCATTGGGTAGCAGCTCGACCACGGTGCCGCGCATTTCGAGGAGTTCTTCTTTCGCCATCGGCGACGGGTTTCCACTTCGTATCGGTTTTTATGGCGCGCGCCATAGCTGCGGGTCGACGAAAAGGAAAGCCTCGGCCGCAGTCCGCCGCCGGGAAAGTGTTGCCTTGTGGCGACAAGGGCGCTTCGCCGCCACCGCTGGTGCCGGTGCGGCGTCGGACCCGGCCGCCGGCGGTGCCGGCTTTCGCCCGGCGGCCGAAACCACTATCTGGCCTGCATGGCTCGCACTCCCGCCGGAACTCCCCCCGATCCTCGCGGCGCCGAACGCTTCAACGAGGAGCGGGCGACGTTTACCGTGCGCGGATCGGACCAGCCCGACATCGAGGCGGGGATCGCGGCGATCCGCGAGACGGTGCGCACGCTGCCGGCGCGGCCCGGCGTCTACCGCATGCAGGACGCGCGCGGCGACGTGCTCTACGTCGGCAAGGCGCGGGTGCTGCGCAATCGCGTGGCCAATTACTGCCAGGTCGAGCGGCTGCCGCTGCGGCTAAAGCGCATGGTCAGCCAGACGCGCAGCCTGACGATCGTCACGACCAATTCGGAAGCCGAGGCGCTGCTGCTCGAGGCGCAACTCATCAAGCGCTTCCGGCCACCGTACAATGTGCTGCTGCGCGACGACAAGAGCTTCCCCTTCATCCTGCTGCGCGCCGACCATGCCTTTCCGCGAATCATGAAGCATCGCGGGGCCCGCAAGGCCAAGGGCGACTATTACGGCCCCTTCGCCAGCGCCGGATCGGTCAACACCACGATCAACGCGCTGCAGAAGCTGTTCCTGCTGCGGAGCTGCAGCGACGGCTTCTTCGCCCGGCGTGATCGGCCCTGCCTGCTCTACCAGATCAAGCGCTGCTCGGCCCCCTGCGTCGGGCGGATCGACGAGGCCGGTTATGCCGAACTGGTGCAGGAGGCCAAGGACTTCCTCGGGGGCAGGTCCTCGGCCGTCCAGCGCAAGATCGAGGTGCAGATGCGCGAGGCGTCCGAGGCGCTCGATTTCGAGCGGGCGGCCATGCTGCGCGACCGCCTGCGCGCTGCGACCTTCATCCAGGGCAGTCAGGCGATCAATGCCGAGGGGCTGGGCGAGGCCGACATCTTCGCGATGGCGACCAAGGCCGGGCAGGTGGCGGTGCAGGCCTTCTTCATCCGCGGCGGGCAGAACTGGGGCCACCGCGCCTTCTTCCCGACGCACACCGAGGGGCTGTCCGAGGAGGAGGTGCTGACCAGCTTCCTCGCCCAGTTCTATGAAGAGGTGCCGCCGGCGCGCTGCATCCTGGTCGATCGCGCGCTGCCCGAGGCGGCCCTGCTGGCCGAAGCCTTCCGCGCCGGCGCCGGCGGCAGGGTGGAGATCAGCGTGCCGCAGCGCGGCGCTCGCCGCCGCCTGATCCAGCAGGCGACGCGCAACGCGGTCGAGGCGCTGGACCGCCGGCTGGCCGAAAGCGGCACCCGGGCGAAGATCCTGCGCGAGATGGCCGAGTTCTTCGAGTTGCCGGACGTGCCGCAGCGCATCGAGATCTACGACAACAGCCACATCCAGGGCACCAACGCGCTGGGTGCGATGGTCGTCGCGGGGCCCGAGGGCTTCTTGAAGGGGCAGTACCGCAAGTTCAATATCCGGTCCGCGCAGACCGATGACGACTTCGCCATGATGCGTGAGGTCATGGCCCGCCGCTTTGGTCGGGTGATGGCGGAAGACCCCGGGCGCGAGAGCGGCACCTGGCCCGACCTTGTGCTGATCGACGGCGGCAGGGGGCAGATGAGCGCGGTTCGCGAGGTGATCGAGGAACTCGGCATCGAGGACCTGCCGCTGATCGCCGTGGCCAAGGGCCCCGATCATGGACGCGAGGGCCGTGAGGTGTTCCATTTTCCCGACGGCCGCGAGAAAACGCTGCCGACCAATTCGCCGGTGCTGTTCCATCTCCAGCGCCTGCGCGACGAGGCGCACCGCTTCGCCATCGGCGCGCACCGGGCAAAGCGCAGCCGGGCGATCACCGCGAGCCCGCTCGACGAGATTCCCGGCATCGGCCCGGCCCGCAAGCGCGCGCTGCTGCTGCATTTCGGCACGGCGGGGAAGGTGAGGGCCGCCAGCCTCGACGACCTGCAGCGCGCGCCCGGCGTCAGCGCGGCCGTGGCCCAGGCGGTCTACGACTTCTACCACCCGAACGGCTGAGGTCGCCCCGGATCACGTCCGGAACGGCATTTACGCCACCATCAGCAATTCGGGAGCCACCCCGGCCCATTCGACGAACGCCGGCGGGCCTATCAGCGGCGCGCTGCTTTTGCCCCGGATGCGGCGGAGAAGGTCGGTGAAGCCGCTGACCTCGGCCTCGAACTCGATCTGCGAGACGCGGTTGTCGTCGAGGATGCGCGGCAGCGCCAGCAGGTTCGCGCCCTTGCGCGCGAGGCCGGCGTGGCAGGTTGTCGCGCTCCTGATCGCGGCTTTCTCCAGCACCGGCCGGTGCGTGTGGCGCCATTGTCCGCTGGGATAGCAGAAATGCGCCATGCGCCGGCCGATCACGGGCTCCACCGCGGCGCGGTTCGCCTGCAACTCGTCCTGCGCCTCGGCGGGATCGTCGGGAAAGCGGTGGCGGTGCGTGTGCATCTCTATGGCCATGCCCGCCCGTTCCAGTTCGCGCGCCTCGTCCGGCGAGATCAGGCTGAGCAGGCGGCTGTCGCGGATCCGGTCGTAATCGACCTCCAGCGCTTCGGCCAGCCGGCGCGAAAGCGCGACGCGGCCGGCTTCATCGAGTTGGGCCACACCATAGGCGAAGATCACGCCGCTCGCCCATGCGCGGTTCTCGCGGGTGAGTGGGAGCGCATCGGCCCCCGCCAGCGCGGGGATGCCCAGCCCGGCCAGGCTGGCCTTTCGCTTCGGCGATTTCCAGCAGATGTAGTCGACCGCGAGCTGGAAGATCGGCGTCGCCTTCTCGAAGTAGTACGAGGTCAGGTAGAGCGTCGAGGGAAAGCGGTGCTTCAGCAGCACGTCGCGGGCGACCGCGTGAACACTATGGAAACCGTCGTCGATCGTGATCGTTACCGGGTCCGGGGGCAGGGTGCCGTCGCGCAGCCGCGTCACCGCTTCGTCCAGCGGCAGCACGCGATAGCCGTGGCGGGCGAGGTAGCGCATCCGCCGCTCGAAAAACGGGCGCGAGACGAACAGCGATTTGCGGAAGCGGTCCTCGTCGTCGAGAACGAAGCCGTGGTAGCACAGGATGCGCAAGTCCGACCGCGTCAGCCGCCGTGCGAGCCGGAACAGCCCCAGCGCCTTGGCGATACCGAATGCCGCGAGGATGATCCGTCGCTTGGTCACGTGCTCCACCTGTGGTTCCGGCGCCTCCTCTCGCTGCGCCTTGCGCCCGCCTGTAGCGCCCGGGCGTTAACGAAACGGTGACGCGCGGGTCCGGGGTGCGTCGGATCGGGCCGGGTGATGATCCGGGCGTGGGCGGCGCGCTGCGCAGCCGCGAGGTTTCGGCGGCATCGTGGTCATCGTGCATCCGCGTTTCCTGCGGCGGGCTTGCGGCGGAAGGGGGATTGAGAAAACCCCGCCCGGATCGCTCCGGACGGGGTTTCGCTCTTGCCGCGCTTTCCGCGAAAGCGGGGGCTTAGCCGGCCGCGTGGCCCGCCAGCACCGCGAGCAGCAGCAGCGCGACGATGTTGGTGATCTTGATCATCGGGTTCACCGCCGGCCCGGCGGTGTCCTTGTAGGGATCGCCGACTGTGTCGCCCGTCACCGCGGCCTTGTGGGCTTCGGAGCCCTTGCCGCCGTGATTGCCGTCCTCGATGTACTTCTTGGCATTGTCCCAGGCGCCGCCGCCCGAGGTCATCGAGAGGGCGACGAACAGCCCGCCGACGATGACGCCGAGGAGCAGCGCGCCCAGGGCGGCGAAGCCATTCTCGGGGCCGGCGACCCAGGTGATCACGAAATAGACGACGATCGGGGCCAGCACCGGCAGCAGCGAGGGGACGATCATCTCCTTGATCGCCGCCTTGGTGACGAGGTCCACCGTGCGGGCATAGTCGGGCCGCGAGGTGCCTTCCATGATCCCCGGATTGTTGCGGAACTGGTTGCGCACATCGAGCACCACGTCGCCCGCCGCGCGGCCCACCGCGGTCATGCCCATCGCGCCGAACAGATAGGGCAGCAGCGCGCCCAGCAGCAGCCCGACGATGACGTAGGGGTTTTCCAGGCTGAAATCGACGGTCAGCTCGGGGAAGAAGGCCCTGAGGTCGGTGGTGTAGGCGGCGAACAGCACCAGCGCAGCGAGGCCGGCCGATCCGATCGCATAGCCCTTGGTGACGGCCTTGGTGGTGTTGCCCACGGCGTCGAGCGCGTCGGTCTTCTCGCGCACGCTGTCGTCGAGGCCGGCCATCTCGGCGATGCCGCCGGCGTTGTCCGTCACCGGGCCGTAGGCGTCGAGCGCGACAACCATGCCCGCCAGCGCCAGCATGGCGGTGGCGCCATAGGCGATGCCGATCAGGCCCGCGAGCTGGTAGGCAATGATGATGCCCGCGACGATCACCAGCGTCGGCAGCGCCGTCGCCTCGAGGCTGATGGCAAGGCCCTGGATCACGTTGGTGCCGTGGCCGGTTTCCGAGGCCTTGGCGATCGACTTCACCGGGCGATAGTTCGTGCCGGTATAGTATTCGGTGATCCAAATGATCAGGCCGGTGATGGCCAGGCCTACCAGAGAGCAGTAGAACAGCGTGCGGCCCGTGAAGCCTTCCTCGCCGATCGGCGCTTCCATGCTGCCCAGCGCGTAGGAGATCGCCCACCAGATGGCGGGGATCGAAAGGATCGCGGTGACGAGGAAGCCCTTGTACATCGCGCCCATGATGTTCTTGCTGCCGCCAAGGCGGACGAAATAGGTGCCGATGATCGAGGTGACGATGCAGACGCCGCCGATCAGCAGCGGCAGCGCCATCAGCTTGGGCAGAAGGTCGCCGACGCCGCTCAGCAGCAGCGCGGTCAGCACCATGGTGGCGCCGACGGTGACGACATAGGTTTCGAACAGGTCGGCGGCCATGCCGGCGCAGTCGCCCACGTTGTCGCCCACGTTGTCGGCGATGACCGCCGGGTTGCGCGGATCGTCCTCGGGGATGCCCGCCTCGACCTTGCCGACGAGGTCGGCGCCGACGTCGGCCGCCTTGGTGAAGATGCCGCCGCCCAGGCGCGCGAAGATCGAGATCAGCGAGGCGCCGAAGGCCAGGGCGACGAGGCCGTCGACCACGGTACGATCCTCGCCGCCGACGGCGTAGCCGCCGGGACCGGTCAGGTACCAGTAGAACACCGCGATAGCCAGCAGCGCGAGGCCCGCCACCAGCATGCCGGTGATCGCGCCAGCGCGGAAGGCCAGCGTCAGGCCGGCCTGCAGGCCCTTCTGCGCGGCCGCCGCGGTGCGCACGTTCGAGCGGACCGAGATGTTCATGCCGATGAAGCCGGCGACGCCCGACAGGATCGCGCCGATGACGAAGCCGGTCGCCGAGATCGCGCCCAGCGTCAGGGCGATGATCACCGCCACGACCACGCCGACGATGCCGATCGTGGTATACTGGCGCTTCAGGTAGGCCTGCGCGCCTTCCTGGA
The DNA here is from genome assembly GCA_041677785.1 of Novosphingobium sp. GTDB lineage: Bacteria > Pseudomonadota > Alphaproteobacteria > Sphingomonadales > Sphingomonadaceae > Novosphingobium. The sequence goes on from JBAYPJ010000034.1 coordinate 7,264, forward strand.
TCGCAGCGGCGATTTCCTGCATCTTTTCCGTGCCGGCCGGGCTTGTCAGCACCTGACGGCTAGTGACGAAGCCGTATAGCACGGCCAGGAGTCCCAAAACTATCGCGATCGTGACGAGATCCACGCAACGCCCCCTATCCTGTTTCCCAAGGCCCGCGCCCTTATTCGAGCCTGCCGGCGATGAGGGGCTATCGGGTCGTCGCGGCCGGCGCAAGCCCCGCCAGCCAAAAATCCCGGCGCAAGGCCCGCGCGCGCAGGACGTGTCAAGGCTGTTCATCGGGTCTGCGGGGCGGCTTGCGGCCTTTCGTGGTATATGCAAAATTAACCATATGGAAAAGGCGGTCAAAGCCCTGTTCTCGGTCATGCCGTTGTTATTCGGCATCGGCTTCATCGCGCCCCTGATCGCGCAAGCGATGGCTGCGTGGGACTGGCCCGCGCCCTTCGGCCTGAGCCATGTCGCCTTCGGCCTCGCCGTCGGCGGGCTCTGGGGGCTCTACGCCAATATCCGGGGGCGATGGATCTGACGCCGCCCGATGCGACCGCGGCCGCCGTTGCGGCCGGGCCTGCCGCCGGGGGCGGGGCCGTCGCGCGGCTGGCGCCGGGGCCGGACGGGCTCGATCGCGACACGCGCTGCGATCTGCGCCGGCGGGAGAAGGAGATCGCCCGGCAGTTCCATTCGTCGTCCTGGGCCTATGGCGTATTCGCGGTCTGCGGCTTCGCGGTCTGGCTCTCGTTCTTTCCGCTGGCGATCGCGGGCCTGCTCAACTTGCCGTTGGCCTTCGTCGCTGCGACGGCGCTCATCATCGCCGTCTATCTCGCCGGGCATGAGGCGATGCACGGTAACATCGGCCGGCGCGGCGAGAAGCTCTACTGGCTGAACGAGCTGGCGGGATTCGTCTCGACCATCCCGATCGCCCTGTCCTTCGGCGCCGCGCGGATCACGCATCTCGAGCATCACCGCCATTGCAACGATCCGCTCAAGGACCCGGACTTTTCCGATCAGGCACCCGGGCCGCTCGCTGCCTGGTACAAGACCTGGTACAATCGCCAGCCCGGGGTCGACGGTTCGGTTCACCATTACAAGCGCGTGCTCAAGAATCTGGGCACGCCGGAAGCGACGCGTGCACTCTACGGCACGCTCGTCCTGCAAATCGTGTTCCTCGCCACGCTGTTCACCATGGCCTGGACCGGTCATGCGATCGCAGCCGCGCTGATCTGGTGGCTGCCGCGGCATCTGGCGCTGAGCTGGATCCGCTTCTACTTCAGCTGGGCGCCGCACCATCCGCGCCAGGGCCGCAGCGGGCGCTACGACAATTCGCGGATCTTCCGCAGTCGGCTCGGCCGCGTGCTCACGTTCGAGACGGAGACGCACCTGGTCCACCACCTCTATCCCAACATCCCCAATCATCGCACCCGCGCCGCCTATTTCGCGCTCAAGCCGATCCTCGCCGCGCGCGGCGTCGACGTGTCTCCGCTATGACCGATACGACCGACCAGGACCTGTTTCTCGACCTGCCGGGGCCGGATGGTGAGGTTTCGCGCCCGGCACTGCCGCTGCCCCAGGGCGGCGCGTTCGACGCCCACACGCGCCGCACGCTGGCGCAGATGGAGCGCGAGATCGGCCGCAAATACGCGGCGCACAACCTTCCGACCTGGCCCTACGTCGCCGTCACCATCGCCTGTTTCGCGGGGTTCGTCGCCTCGTTCCCGCTGGCGATCATGGGCATCCTGCCGCTCTGGCTGGGCTGTGCGATCAATTCGGTCTTCGTCGCGGGGGGCTATGTCATCTCGCACGAGGCGATGCATTCCAACCTCGGCCGCGAAGGCACCGGGCGGCGTTTCTGGAACGAACTGGCCGGCTGGCTCGCCGCCGTCCCGCTGATCCTGCCGTTCAGCATGCTCAAGACGATGCACCTGCTGCATCACCAGCACACCAACCATCCGGACAAGGACCCGGACGCGATCCATGCCGCGCCCAACCTGTTCATGGCGATCGTGCGTTCCTGGCTGAACCGCCAGCCCGGCCCAGGGGGCACCGGCGCGCGCTGGCGCCGGCATTGCGCGGAGCTGGGCACGCCCGAGGCACGCTCCGCCGTCAAGCATACGATGGCGATCCAGGCGGTGGTGATGACCTTCTTCTTCGCCATGGCCTGGAGCGGATACGCCATCGAGATCGCGCTGCTCTGGTGGCTGCCGCGGCATATCGGCCTGTCCTATATCCACGCCGTGCTGAGCTGGTCGACGCATCATCCCCACGATCGCTTCGGCCGTTACGACAACACGGCGGTCATCCGGCATCCATTGGGCTACTGGGGATCGATGGGGATCGAATACCATCTGATCCACCACCTCTATCCCTATATCCCGGTCCATGCCTGCCGATCCGCCTACCGCGAGATGAAGCCGATCTTGGAAGCGCGCGGGGTGGACTGCAGCGCCCGCTGACATGCCTTCCGGGTCAAGCCCGGGACGACGTGTCCCGATGTTCGAAGCCGAGCCTGTCCTTCTCGCCGAGCGGCCGGCCATCGAGCAGCAGCGGGGTATCGGCCGGAGGCCGGGCCTCACCGATCCGCACCGCCGGGACGGGCAGGGCGGTATCGGCCGGCGCGGTGAACAGCAACTGATAGTCGTCGCCCCAGCGCAGCGCCTCGTCGCGGCGATGCTCGGGAGCGGCGAGGGGGATCGCGGCGGCATCGAGCGCCAGCGTGACGCCGCTGGCGCGCGCAAGGCGCGCGGCGTCGAGCAGCACGCCATCGGAGACGTCCATCATCGCGCTGACGTGCGGCGCCAGCGCGCGGCCCTCGGCCAGCAGCGCGCGCGGGCGGCGGTAGGCGAGGCTGTCGCCCTGGCCCGCGCGCAGCGCCTCCAGCCCCATCATCGCCGCGCCGACGGCGCCGGTGATGTAGAGCGCCTCGCCCGCCCGCGCGCCGCCGCGCGAAGGTGCGGGCCGGTGCGTCGCGCGGCCGATCGCCGTCAGGCCCAGCGCTTGCACGCCCTTGCCCGAAACCGTGTCGCCGCCCAGCAGCGGCGCCTGATAATGCGCCAGCGCCTCCTCCAGCCCGGCAAGGAAGCGCGCGTCGTCCTGTCCCAGCGTGTAGCCCAGCAGCACGCCCACCGGTTCGGCACCTTTCGCCGCCAGGTCCGACATGTTGGTCGCGACCAGCTTCCAGGCGATGTCGGCGGGGTCCTGTCCCGAGAGGTAGTGCACGCCCTCGATCATCATGTCGTGGGTGAGCACCAGCGCCTCGCCGCCGAACGCGATCACCGCGCAGTCGTCGTCCAGCCCGCGCGCGCCGGGATGCGTCGCCATCCGGCGCAGCGCTGCGATGAAGGCGAGTTCGGTGGACACCATGTTGCCCTACGCGTTTGATCGCGGCCGCGAAAGCCGATGTTCGCATTGCCGGCCGCTGGGGGCCAAACGTCGCGTCGACGAGGCCGGCGGTTCCCGGTCAAGTCCGGGACGACGGATCAGGGCTGGCGCACGGCCTTGGCCACGGCGTCCAGAACGCCGTTGACGAACTTCGCCTCGCGCGCATCGAAGAAGGCGTGCGCGACGTCGAGGTATTCGCTGATCGCGGTGCCGGTGGGTACGTCCGCGCGCGCGATCAGTTCGTAGGCGCCGGCGCGCAGGATCTGCAGCATGGTCTTGTCGAGCCGTTCCAGCCGCCAGCCCTCGGCCAGCTTGTCCGCCAGCGCCGCGTCGATCTCGTCGCGGCGGGCGAGCGTGCCTTTCACCACGTCGTCGAAGAAGCGGATCTCGGCTGCGGCGTACTGTTCGCCGTCAAGATCGGGGTCGATCTCGCGGCCGAGGCGATGCCGATGGAACTCGTCGAGCAGCGGCGCGAGCGGCGTTGCCTCCATCTCGTGCTGGTAGAGCGCCTGAACAGCGGCGAGGCGCGCGGCGGCGCGGGCGCGCGAGCGGCTCACTGGCCGAGCCTCACGGCGACCGAGCGCGCGTGCGCGGGCAGGCCTTCGGCTTCGGCAAGGGCGACGGCGGCGGGGCCGATCGCCTCGAGCGCGGCCTGGTCGAGCTGGATGAAGCTGGTGCGTTTCATGAAATCGAGAACCGAAAGGCCGGAGGCGAAGCGCGCGCGGCGGCCGGTGGGAAGGACGTGATTGGGCCCGGCGACGTAATCGCCCACCGCTTCGGGCGTCAGCCGGCCGAGGAAGATCGAGCCTGCGTGGCGAATCGCATCGGCGAGCGGCTGCGGATCGTCGACGGCGATCTCGACGTGCTCGGCGGCCAGCGCGTTGGCCAGCGCCGGGGCTTCGTCGAGGCTCGCCACCTCGATGATCACGCCGTGCGCGGCCCAGCTCTCGCTGGCGACGCGGGCGGTCTGCAGCAGCGCCAGTTCGACTCCGACGCGGTCGGCCACCTTGTCGGCGAAGGCCGGATCGTCGGTGATCAGGATCGATTGGGCGGCGGGATCGTGCTCGGCCTGGCTGAGCAGGTCGGCGGCGATCCATTCGGGATCGTTGCGGCCATCGGCGATGACCAGGATCTCGCTCGGCCCCGCCACCATGTCGATGCCGACGACGCCGTAGAGCTGGCGCTTGGCCTCGGCCACCCAGGCGTTGCCGGGGCCGGTGACGACATCGACGGCGCGGATGCGCTGCGTGCCGTAGGCAAGCGCGCCCACGGCCTGCGCGCCGCCGACGCGCCAGACTTCGTCCACCCCGGCGATGTGCGCGGCGGCAAGGACCAGCGGGTTGACCTGCCCCTTGGGCGTGGGCGTCACCACGGCCAGCCGTTCGACCCCGGCGACCTTGGCGGGAATCGCGTTCATCAGCAGCGAGGAGGGATAGGCGGCGCGGCCGCCCGGCACGTAGAGCCCGGCGGCGTCCACCGGCCGCCATTTCGCGCCCAGGCGCACGCCCACCGCATCGGTATAGTCGCGGTCGGCCGGGAGCTGCGCCTCGTGATAGGCGCGGATGCGCTGCGCGGCGAGTTCGAGCGCGGCGCGCAGCTCGGGCTGGAGATCCTCGTAGGCCTCGCGGCAGGCGGCGAGGTCGATCCGCCAGTTCTCCTCGGCGGCGAGCGAATGCCCGTCGAAGCGCTGGGTCAGCTCGGCCAGCGCCGCATCGCCGCGATTGCGCACGTCCTCGAGAATCAGGGCGACATCGCGCGCCACGTCGGCGTCGCTCTCGCGCCGGTCGCGCACGAGGCGGCGGAAAGCCTGCTCGAAGCCGGCGTCGCGGGTGCTCAGGCGCAGCATCAGGCCGCCTGCCGATCGGCGACCAGCGCGCGGAAACGCTCGACCAGCGCGCCGACGCGCTCGTCGGTCTTGAGCGCGGCGCGGTTGACGATGAGCCGCGAGGATATCTGCAGGATCACGCTCGTCTCGGCGAGGCCGTTGTCCCTGAGCGTCTTGCCGGTCGAGACGAGATCGACGATCCGGCCGGCGAGGCCGAGCCCGGGGGCCAGCTCCATCGCGCCGTTGAGCTTCACCACCTCGGCCTGGATGCCCAGGCGTTCGAAGTGGCGGCGGGTGAGGTTCGGGTACTTGCTGGCGACGCGCAGGTGGCTGGCGCTGGCGCTGCCTGCTTCCCGCCCAGCAGGTTCGGCGACCGAGAGGCGGCAGTGGCCGATGGCGAGGTCCACCGGCGCGTAGAGGTCCGGGTAGGCGAACTCCTCGACCACGTCCGAGCCGACGATGCCGATCTGGGCGGCGCCGTGCGCGACGAAAGTGGCGACGTCGAACGCGCGCACGCGGATCACGCGCATGTCCGATCCCTCGCAGGCGAAGGACAGCGCGCGGGAGTTCTTGTCGTGGAACTCGGCTTCGGGCACGACACCGGCGCGCGCCATCAGCGGCAGCGCCTCGTCGAGGATGCGGCCCTTGGGCACGGCGAATGTCAGCGGCTTGGGGGTCAGCGGCTTCAGCATGGGCCGGGCATGTAGGCGGCGGCAGTGGAAAGGGCAACATGAAGCACGACGAGACGGCGCCGCATGGCGCGATCGAGCATCCCGACAACCGCGGCGTCGCCGAGGCCTATGCCAACCAGGTCGCCTATTGCCGCAGCAATGGCGCGACCGTGACGGCGCGGATCGTGGCCGGCATCGCGGCGCTGCTCGACCGTCCCGACGCGGGGGCGTTCGTCGCGCGCATCCGCGACTGGCAGGGCCGGCCGCTCGGCGATGCCGTGCCCTTGCGCTCGGCCGGCGCGCTGCATGCGCTGCATCTTGCGGGCAAGGCGCCCGAGCTGGCGCCGATCTACGCCGGCCGGCCGGCGGACGACACGGCGATCATCGCCGGCGCGGTGCTGACGCACGCCGCATTCCTGCTGCCCTGGCTCAACGGTCCGCCGCAGACCAACGAGGCGGGGCGATCGTCGAGCTTCGTCGCGGCGATGTTGTGGCTGGCCGAACGGGGCCTGCCGGCCCGCTTCGAATGCCTGGAGATCGGCTCGAGCGCGGGGATCAACCTGATGATCGACCACTATGCCTATGACCTGGGCGGGGTGAAGGTGGGGCCGGGAGACGATGCGGTGATGGGCTTCACGCCCGAATGGCGCGGCGACCCGCCGCCGGACCGGGCGATCGGGTTCGCCTCGCTCAAGGGGTGTGACGTGGCGCCGATCGACCTCACCGATCCGGCGCAGGCGCTGAAGCTCAGGGCCTATACCTGGCCCGAGCATACCGTGCGGTTCGAGCGCCTGGAGGCGGCGATCGCCGCGGCGCAGGCCGCAAAGCCCGATCTCGTCCGCATGGACGCCGCCGATTTCGTCGAGCGGGAGCTTGCCCGGCCGCAGGCGCCGGGGACGACGCGCGTGCTGATGCATTCGATCGTCTGGCAATACGTGCCCGAGGACCAGCGCGAGCGGATAACCCGGGCGATGGCAGCGCACGGCGCGCAGGCGGCGCAGGACCGCGCGCTCGCCTGGATCGCGCTGGAGGCGGATCGCACCTTGCTGAACCACGGATTGCGGGTGCGCTACTGGCCCGGCGGGGAGGACGCGCGCCTGCTCGCCGCCGCGCACGCGCATGGGGCCTGGATCGGGTGGATGGCCTGATCAGCGATGCACGTGCGCAAGCGGGTCGGGCCTGGATGTCATGGAAGGCCGAGGCTGCGATGCCGCCGGCCCTCCATGCGGAGCGCCCGGTCCATCAGCGCGATGATGTCCAGCGGATAGATCGTCTCGGGCCAGGCTTCGATTTCCGCGCGCGTGAACCAGCGATGCACCTGCATCACCTCGCGCTCCAGCTCGGTATGGCCGCTGGTGTCGATCCGCGCTTGCATCGCGCGGTGGAGGAAGAAGTGCTCCACCGACGTCACCGGCTCGCCCAGATAGTCGTATTCGGCCTCGCGCACGAGGTCCAGCGGGTGCGGCTCGGCGATTATGCCCGTCTCCTCCAGCAGTTCGCGCCGCGCCGCCGTGGGGAAATCCTCGTCCGGGTCGCAGGCGCCGCCGGGCATGATCCAGAACAGCGGGTAGTTGGCTGGGACGTAGCGGAACAACAGCACCCGATCCTCGCCGTCCAGCAGGACGATCCGCGCGGCGCGGCGGATGCGGCGAGAAGGTGCGCCGCTCACTCGCCCGGCGCTTTCGCCTTGATCGCCAGCGCGTGCACCCGCTGCCCCGGAATGTCGCCCAGCGCGCGATTGACCATGCGCTGGCGTTCGAGCCGCGAGACGCCGGCGAACGCGGCGCTCTCGATCTCGACGGTGAAATGCGATTCGCCGCTGCCGTCGTCCCCGGCGTGGCCATGGTGCCGGGCGCTGTCGTTGATCACGTCCAGCCGCGTGGGCGCGAAGGCTTCGGTGAGCAGGCGGTCGATTTCTTGTGCAACTGGTTCGGTCATGATTTTTCCTGTCCTGGTATCTGGCCTTCTAGCCGATGAATTGCCATCTGGCACCCGGTGAGGCACGACAGATTCCATGGACGGCACCAGACGCAGGGGCGGCGGTGCGAAGCGCCCGACTGCGGCGAGACGGGCGAGTTCCGCGCGCCGGGCACGCGCCCTCCGGGCTTCGACGGGCCGGGCGAGTACCGCTGGTTCTGCCTCGACCATGTTCGGGCGTTCAATGCCGGCTACGATTTCTTCGCGGGCATGAGCGCCGACGAGATTCTGGAAGCGCAGTCGCCGATCCACGGCTGGGAGCGCGAGACGCGCGCGTTCCGGCCCAACGGTAATGTCGATGCCGCGCCGCGCTGGGCCGATTTCGCCGATCCGCTGGAGGCGATAAGCGCGCGGGCCAGGGCGCACATGCAGGCGCGGCGGCCGGCGCAGCGCCAGGATGGCCGGCCGGTGACGCCCGACGAACGGCGCGCGCTCGACATCCTCGGCCTGCCGCTCGACGCCGATCGCACGGCGCTGCGCAGCCGCTATTCGGAACTGGTGCGCAAGTACCATCCGGACCGCAACGGCGGCGACCGCGGCTACGAGACGCGGCTGCAGGAAGTGGTCGAGGCCTACCAGCTCCTGCGCAGGGCGCCCGCCTTCGCCTGAGGCCGCCGAATGTCCTCAGTCGCGGTCGGGCGCGCCGGGCGGGAAGAACGCGCGGTAGGGCCGGGCCTCGTCGACGCAGCGCGCCACGGGGGGCAGGGCCAGCAGGTGCGCGCGCCAGTGCCGGAGGCGGGGGAACGCGTCGCCGATGGTGTGGACCCAGTCGGCATAGAACAGCGATGGCGCGGCGGCACATTCGATCAGCGTCACGTGGTCCATCGGCGGGTAGTATTCGAGCCAGCCTTCCAGCCAGCGGTAGGTCCGCGTCAGCCGCTCGCGCGCTTCGGCGATGCGCGCCTGATCGGGATCGGCGGCGTCGCGGATGTGCTCGTCGACGACGATCTGCATGACGTTCATCACGTAGTTGTCGAACACCCGGTCGAGCATGCGCATGCCGAGCGCGGCGCTGGGATCGCCGGGGATCAGAATCTCGCTGCCGGCGTGGCGCTGGGCGAGGTATTCGATGATCGGGGTGGATTCGAAGATGACGTTCTCACCATCCTGGAGCACCGGGAACTTGCCGAGCGGCCCGGCCGCTCTGACGAACTCCGCATTCTCCGGATGGTCGCCGTCGACCACGCGGAACTCGAACGGGGTCTCGTTCGCATAGAGCGCGATCAGCGCCTTCCAGGTGTAGGAGGAGAAGGGGTGGCCGTAGAGGGCGAGCATCCGTGTTCCTTTTCGTTCGAGCCTTGGGCGTTACCCGCGCCTTGCCGCTTCGATAGCGGCGATGTCGATCTTCTTCATCGTCATCATCGCCTCGAAGGCCCGCTTGGTCGCGGCCGGGTCGGGATCGCCGTAGATGTCCATGAGCTGGCGCGGCGTGATCTGCCAGGACAGGCCCCAGCGGTCCTTGCACCAGCCGCACTGGCTTTCCTGCCCGCCGTTGCCGACAATGGCGTTCCAGTAGCGGTCGGTCTCCGCCTGGTCCTCGGTCATCACCTGGAACGAGAAGTTCTCGCTCTGCGGGAAGGCGGGGCCGCCGTTGAGCAGGAGCGTCGGAATGCCCATGATCGTCATCGCGACCATCAGCGTGTCGCCCTTCTGCCCGTCGGGGTAATCGCCGGGCGCCGGCTGGACGTGATCGACGACGGTGTCGGGGAAGGTCTCCGCATAGAAACGCGCGGCGGATTCCGCGTCCTTGCCGTACCACAGGCAGACCTGATTCTTGATGCCGGTCATTTCTTCATCTCCGCGATGAGCGCGCTGTCGACCGCCTTGGCGGCCTTGTAGCGCGGCCGGGCCTGCATCCGCTCGGCATAGGCGACGAAAGCCTCGCGCGGAGGGATGATCCCGAAGTTGAGCCCCCAGTCGACGGTACTGCCGACATAGACGTCGGCCATGGTGAAGCGCTCGCCGCAGACGTAGGTGGCATCCGCCAGGTGCTGCTCCAGCGTATCCATAGTCCGCTCGAAGCTGCCCCAGCCGGCCATGGCCTGCTGCTCGGGCGCGGGCTCGAACTTCAGCGCGCGGCTGGTGATCGCCTGCTCGACCGGACCCGCGGCGAAGAAGGTCCAGCGCAGATAATCGGCCGTCTCGCCCTCGTTGGGCAGCAGCCCGGCCTCGGGGTGCATCTCGGCGAGGTAGAGGCAGATCGCCGCTGCCTCGGTGACGGTGCGGTCGCCGTCGTGCAGATGGTGGATCAGCGTCGGCACCTTGCCCATCGGATTGGCGGTGAGGAATTCGGGCGGCTTGTTCTGCCAGTCGACCAGCACCTGCTCGTATTCGGCGCCCGCTTCGTGCAGCGCCCAGCGCGCGATCTGTCCGCGCGACATCGGGTTGGTGAAGAAGGTGTAGTCCGCCATGCGTCAGGCTCCCTTCGCGCCGACGAGCGAGAACGGCGCGCCCTGCGGATCGATGCCGTTGATGATCCAGTCGCCGCCGGGCACCTCCATCGGCCCGTTCAGCACCTGGCCGCCGCTTGCCTGTACGGTTTCGGCCGCCGTGTCGATATCGGCGACGCGGACGTAGTAGTTCCAGCCGGGCATCGGCACGTGCGGAGGCTGCTGCATCATCGCGCCGATGGTCTCGCCGCCGTGGTCGACGAACCAGTAGTCGCCCATCGGCCCCATCGGCAGCTTGTCGTTGAACGCGAAGTTAAAGTGCCTGGCGTAGAACGCCTTGGCGCCTTCGATGTCGGGCGTGTAAAGTTCGTTCCACGAGACGTGCTGGACCGCGTAGCGATCATAGACGTCGCCGGCGGCGTCGGGCCTGTCCGCGGGCGGGATCGGCGTCATCACGTAGAACGGCACGCCCTGCGGGTCGGTGACGAGGGCGAAGGAGCCGACGTCGATCGTCGTTTTCGGCATCAGCAGTCTGCCGCCGTCGGCGGTGATCGCCGCCACCGCCCGGTCGACGTCCGCCACGTAGAGATAGCCCAGCCAGCAGGGCCGGGCGCCCTCGTCGCGCATCTGCGGGGTCAGCCCGAGCACGCCGCCGCTGCTGCCGCCGTCGTCCTCGCGGACGATGTGGCGATAGTCGACGCCGCCCGCCTGCGCGCCGGCCTCGCCGATGATCTTCCAGCCGACCACCTTGCCGTAGAAGTCGCGCGCGCCGTCGGGGTCGCCCGTCACCAGTTCGTACCAGATGTGGCTGCCGAGAGGGTTGGCCATGGTCATTCTCCTGCTGGGGTCCCGGACATGTCCACGACGGGGACGAACCCGCCGTAGATCATGCGCTGCGGATCGAAAGGCAGATCCTGATCGGCGGGCGGCTGCATGCGCTCGTCGGACTGCATCTTTTCCGCCGCCGCGTCGCAGACCGCCTGCGAGGGCCATTCGACTAAGGAAAAGACCACCTTCTCGCCCGGCTCGGTCTTCACCGCGCGGAAGAAGTCGGTCTGCTTGCCTTCGGGGACATCGTCCTGCCAGCATTCGAGCACGCGCAGCGCGCCATGGTCGCGGAACACCTCCCACGCGTCGTCGGCCATCTGGCGATAGGCTTCCCGCTTGCCGTCGGGCACCGGGAGGACGAAGCCCTGGACATAGCTGGCGTCGACATGCCTGCCGCGCTCGACGATCGGCTGGAACCTGCCGTAGATCATCCGCTTGCCGTCGAAAGGCACGGTATTGCGCGCCAGGTCGAAGCGGGGATCGGTCTCCATCGCCTCGTGCAGCTTGGGAAGCCGGGCATCATAGGTGGCCTTGTCGGCCCATTCGATCCAGCTGAACACGATATTCTCGTCGTCCCTGGCGGCGACCGCCCCGAAGAAGTCGGTCGTCTTTCCCCTGGGAACGTCCTGCTGCCAGCATTCGAGGATGCGCCCGGCACCGTATTCCAGGAACACCTCGTCCGTGCGGCGGGCATGGTCGATGAACGCCTGCCTGTTCGCGGTCGGCACGGCGATGACGAAGCCTTCGATATAGGTCATGCGGGTTCTCCCATTGCGCCGGGGTTCTCCGGTTCAGGTTCGTGGTTCAGGTTCGTCGGTTCAGGCCGGGGCTTTTTCCATCCGAATCGGCCTTGCATCGTGATGTGTCTTTGAGTTACAAAAAGCAACTATGAAGTTACAAAAAGAAACTAGTATCCACGGCAAATGGTACGATGACGCCTGCGGCACGGCCTTCGCGCTCGAACTGCTGGGTGAACGCTGGTCGCTGCTGATCGTGCGCGAACTTATCTTCGGCGGGCGACGTTTTTCGGATCTTCGCGCCGGGCTGCCCGGAATCAGCGCCAAGGTGCTGACCGAGCGGCTCGAGGGGCTCGAACGCGCGCGGATCGTGCGGCGCCGCCAGCTTTCGCCGCCGGCGGCGACGCAGGTTTACGAGCTGACGCCTTGGGGCCACGCGGCGGAGGACGCGATCAAGGAACTGGGCCGCTGGGCGGCGGCGTCGCCCGATCACGACCCGACGCTGCCGCTGTCGCCCGCATCGCTGATGCTGAGCTTCCGCACGATGTTCGACGGCGCGCGCGCCGGCGGCCTGGCGGTCACCGGCGCGGTGCGCGTGGGGGTGGAGCGCTTCGTCGTCGCGGTGGCGGAAGGCCGGCTGCGGGCGGAGCGCGGCGAGGCCGAGGCGCCGGACTTCGCCTTCGAGGCGCCGGTCGCCGCGCCGATCGCCGCGGCGGTTTACGGCAAGGTGCCGTTCGACGATCTCGCGCCCGCCGGCCTGCGCGTCACGGGCGATCGCGACGCGGCACTGCGCTATGTCGACTGCTTCCACTTGCCGGAGAAGATCGGCTGATGCCGGGGCGATCGCCCGCCGGAACTCGCCCGCCGCTGCGCTAAAGCTTATTGCAGCCCCGCGCGGGCGCGTATAGGCGGGTGCCGCGATGACTGACATTTCCAATATCCAGATGGACCCCCGCAGCGCCACCGTGCTTCCCGCGCCCGACCGCGAGGTCAGCGTGCGCGAGGTTTTCGGCATCGACATCGACATGAAGGTGCCGGCCTTCTCCGAAGCCGACGAGCGCGTGCCCGATCTCGACACCGCCTATGTGTTCGATCCGGATACGACGCTGGCGATCCTGGCGGGCTTCGCCTTCAACCGCCGCGTCATGGTCCAGGGCTATCACGGCACCGGCAAGTCCACGCATATCGAGCAGGTGGCGGCGCGGCTCAACTGGCCCTGCATCCGCATCAACCTCGACGCGCACATCAGCCGCATCGACCTGATCGGCCGCGACGCCATCGTCCTGCGTGACGGCCTGCAGGTCACCGAGTTCCGCGAGGGCCTGCTGCCCTGGGCGCTGCAGACGCCGACCGCGCTGGTGTTCGACGAGTACGACGCCGGCCGCCCGGACGTGATGTTCGTCATCCAGCGCGTGCTGGAGACCGAGGGCAAGCTGACGCTGCTCGACCAGAACCGGGTGATCCGCCCGAACAAGTGGTTCCGCCTGTTCGCCACCGCCAACACGGTAGGGCTGGGCGACACCTCGGGCCTCTATCACGGCACCCAGGCGATCAACCAGGGCCAGATGGACCGCTGGAACATCGTCGTCAGCCTCAACTACCTGCCGGGCGCGGTGGAGACCGAGATCGTGCACAAGAAGGTGCCCGAGATCGAGGAGAAGCAGATCGCCGACATGGTCAAGGTCGCCGACCTCACCCGCCAGGGCTTCATCAACGGCGACATTTCCACGGTGATGAGCCCGCGCACGGTGATCACCTGGGCGCAGAACACCGCGATCTTCAAGGACGTGGGCTTTGCCTTCCGTCTCTCGTTCCTCAACAAGTGCGACGAGACGGAGCGGATGCTGGTGGCCGAATACTACCAGCGCGTGTTCGGCACCGAACTGCCCGAAAGCGTCGTGGCGAAAGTATAATTCCTTCCCCAGCTTGCTGGGGGAAGGGTAAGGGCGGCTATCTGAGAGGTCTCGTCGCGAGGCCCGTGCCCCTCCACCACCCTGCGGGTGGTCCCCCTCCCCGAGGCAAGCTCGGGGAGGAACGCTTCACCCTTTCGCGGCGCGTTTTTCCTTCACCGGTTCGAACACCAGCTCACCAGCCGGCTTGGCGTGGCTGTAGAGGAAGCCCTGCGCCTGGGTGCAGCCGTCGCGGCGCAGCGCGTCGAGTTGCGCGCCGAACTCGACGCCTTCGGCCGTGGTCGTCATCTTCAGTTCGTTCGCCAGCGCGATCACCGAACGCACGATCGCCTGGCAGTCCTCGCGCTCGGCGAGTTCGGAGACGAAGCAGCGGTCGATCTTGATCTTGTCGAACGGGAAGCTGCGCAGGTAGTTCAGCGAGGAATAGCCGGTGCCGAAATCGTCGAGCGCAATCCTGACGCCCACGTCGCGCAGCTTGTGCAGGATCGCCAGCACCTCCTCCGATTCCTGCATCAGCAGGTTCTCGGTGATCTCCAGCTCCAGCCGGCCGGGCGCGATGCCGCTGGCGGCCAGCGCGCTGATCACCACGGGCAGCAGGTTGCCGTCCTTCATCTGCGCGGGCGACATGTTGACCGCGACCGTCAGTTCCTCGGGCCAGCTTGCGGCCTGCGCCAGCGCGGTGCGGATCACCCATTCGCCGATCTCGACGATCACGCCGGTGTCCTCGGCGATGGGAATGAACGTCTCGGGCGAGATCAGGCCGCGCGTCGGATGGTTCCAGCGCAGCAGTGCCTCGAAGCCGGCGGTCGCCCCCGAATCGATGTCGAGCAGCGGCTGGTAGTGCAGCTCCAGCTCGCCGCGCACGATCGCCGCGCGCAAGTCCAGCTCCAGCGCGCGCCGTTGCTGCATCTGGAGCTGCATTTCGGCGTCGAACACCGAAACGCCGCGGCGCCCGCGCGCCTTGGCATCGTACATGGCGAGGTCGGCGGCGCGCAGCAGCTCGTCGCCGGTGCGGCCGTCCTCGGGCGCGAAGGCGACGCCGACCGAGGCGCCGATCGGCATGATCTGGCCCTCGATCTCGATCGCGTTGCCGATCGCGGCAATCACGCGCTGGGCGACGGCGAGGCCCGTGGCGGTGGAATCGAGGTCGGTCATCAGGATGACGAATTCGTCGCCGCCCAGGCGCGCGATCATGTCGCGCGGGCGGACGACGTCTTCCAGGCGGCGGGCGACCTCGATCAGTACGCGGTCGCCCACGGCATGGCCGTGCCCGTCGTTGATCGCCTTGAAGTGATCGAGATCGACATAGAGCAGGCCGATGCGGCCATCCTGCGCGTTGCGGTGGAAGGCGCGTTCCAGCGTGGCGTTGAACAGCGTGCGGTTGGGAAGCTGCGTCAGCACGTCGTAATGCGCCATGAAGGCGACCTTGGCCTCGGCGCGTTTCGCGGCGCTGATATCGGCGATGAAGCCGCGCCAGCCGCTGGCCTGGCCCGGCCGGCCTTCGACCCGGCGGCCGTTCATCGACCACCAGCGCTCGGCGCCGCCGACCCGGACCGGCACCACCACGTTGCGGAACGGGCGGCCTTCCTCCAGCAGCTCGCGCAGATCGTTCGCCTCGACCGCCTCATCCAGAAGCTGGAGCAGCGACATGCCTTCCAGCGTCTCGCGATCGCGGCCGCAGGCGTCGCAGAAGCGGGGGGAGGGGTTGCGGATGCGGAATTCCGCGTCGATCTCGTAGAGCCAGTCGCTGCCCTCGTCGTCGTACTGGTTGAGCAGGAGCTGGATGGTCTCGTTCGACTGGCTCAGCCGCTTGGTGCGGATCCGCCGCGTCGCGAACATGTAGTACAGGTTGTAGAGCGCCCAGTGCATGAAAACGACCATGACCCAGACGGTCACGGCGATGGGGGCTGCGTCCCAGCCTTCGCGCGCGAAAAGCCCGGCGCTCATCGCCGCTCCTCCCGTCGCGCTGGCGGCAAGGCCGAGATGCGGCAGCGACATGGCGCTCAGCCCGTCGATCATCATCATCGCCACGCCGAGCGCGATCAGCCCGTCGAGGTTTCCCGCGGGCGCAATGAGCATGCCCGTCAGCAGCGCGCCGAACCACCAGGCGAGGCGCAGGCGGATGACGCTGAAGCGATTTCGCAGGGCCCGCTTCTCGTCGAAGCCGGGCGCGGCCTCCTTGACCCGCACCGACCGCTGCATCGCCATGATGGCGCACCAGCCGACCAGGACGAGCGCAGTGAATGCGGGCTTGGTCTGCGGCCCGACCAGCAGCAGCAGCAGCGCCAGCCGCACCGCCTCCAGCAGCGACAGCGGGAAGCTGCGCAGATAGTCCGCGCGGCAGCGGGCGAACCAGTGCTCCTCGTGCGGCTCCACGTCATGGCGGGTGAGCGCGAGCAGACTGTACGGCGTTTGCGTGATAAGCCTGTGCCCGGCCCGGGAATGAACGACCATCCGGCGTGCCCCTCTTCCGGCCATTCATCGACGGCCCGTTTTTGCTGTGCGACTCTGTTCGCGGCTGGGGCTGCTATCGGAACTTTCCTATGAACCGGTTAAAACCGCAGTCGTCGCGGTAACCAAATTTTCATCCGGGGTAGTCGGCCCGCATGAAATAAAGTCCGTCGGCCGGGGCGTTGAGGCCCAGGGCCTGCCGGTCGCGCGCCGCCAGCGCCTCGGCGATGCGCGCCTCGGGCCAGCGCCCGAGGCCGACCAGCGCGAGACAGCCGACCATCGAGCGGACCTGGTGATGCAGGAAGCTGCGCGCGCCGGTTTCGATCACGACCTGTTCGCCGTCCCGCCGCACGTCGAGCCGGTCCAGCGTCTTGATCGGGCTCGCCGCCTGGCAGTGGGCCGAGCGGAAGGTGGTGAAATCGTGCCGCCCGACCAGCGCCTGTGCCGCCCGGTGCATCGCCGCGGCGTCGAGTGGGGCGTGGACCAGCCAGGCGCGGCCGCGCTCCAGCGTCAGCGGCGCGCGGCGGTTGACGATGCGGTAGAGGTAGGAGCGGCCGACGCACGAGAAGCGCGCGTGCCAGTCGTCGGGCACCGCCTCGCAGGCGAGCACCGCGATCGGCGCGGGGCGCAGCCGGGCGTTCAGCGCCTCCTGCAGCCGGAAGGGCGCGATGTCCTTGGCGATGTCGACATGCGCGCGCATGGCAAGAGCATGGACCCCGGCGTCGGTGCGCCCGGCGGCGTGCATCGTCACCGTCTCGCCGGTGACCGCCTTCGCCGCTTCCTCGACCGCCTGCTGCACCGAAGGGCCGTGCGCCTGCCGTTGCAGGCCCATGAACGGGCCGCCGTCGAATTCGAGGGTGAGGGCGAAGCGCGTCACGCCGGGCCGCCGCCGTGCGCGGCCCCTTCGGCGAAGCTCGAGACATGCTTCGACGGGCTCAGGCCGAGCGGACGTCTTTCCAGGACCCGCTCATGCTGAGCTTGTCGAAGCACACGCGCCGCCATCAGCCCAACACCGTGCCCGCCGGGATCGGCCGCCCGCGCAGGAAGGCCTCGGCGTCCATCGCCGGCCGCCCCGCGCGCTGGATGCGGACGATGCGGATCGCGCCGGCACCGCAGGCCACGGCCAGCCGGTCGTCGAGCGTGACGCCCGCGTCGCCCCCGGCGCGCCCGATCACTTCGGCCGCCAGCACGCGGTAGCGTTCGCCCGCCCGCTCGAAGAACGCGCCCGGCGCGGGCGCGAAGGCGCGGACTTGCCGCTCCACCTGCTCGGCCGGCGCGGTAAAATCGAGCCGCGCCTCGGCCTTGTCGATCTTCTTCGCGTAAGTCACGCCGTCCTCGGGCTGGGGGACCGGCGGATAGGCGTCGAGGTCCGCCAGCACCTGCACGATCAGCCGCCCGCCGATGTCCGAAAGCTCGGCCGTCAACTCGCCCGTGGTCTTGGCGTCGACCGGGGTACTCTCCGTCGCCAGCATCGGCCCGGTGTCGAGCCCGGCCTCCATCTGCATGATCGTCACCCCCGTCTCGGCGTCGCCGGCCAGGATCGCGCGCTGGATCGGCGCGGCGCCGCGCCAGCGCGGCAGCAGCGAGGCGTGGATGTTGATGCAGCCGTGGCGCGGCGCGTCGAGGATCGCCTGCGGCAGGATCAGGCCATAGGCGGCGACCACCGCCACATCGGCGCCGAGCGCGGCGAAGTCCGCCTGCTCCTGCGCGCCCTTGAGCGAAAGCGGATGGCGCACGGGGATGCCGCGTGCCTCCGCCTCGCGCTGGACGGGGGAGGGGGTCAGTTCCTTGCCCCGCCGCCCGCCGGGGCGCGGCGGCTGGGTATAGGCGGCGACCACCTCGTGCCCCGCCGCGACCAGCGCGACCAGCGCCGGTACGGCGAAGTCGGGCGTTCCCATGAAGATCACGCGCATGTGCGAAATGCTTTCCCTTATGAGGCTTGCGCCCTATCTGCGCACAAATGGCATCGCAAGAGATCGAGACGCTCACGTCGGCCCTGTCGCGCCTGCCGGGGCTCGGGCCGCGCTCCGCGCGCCGCGCGGTGCTGTGGCTGATCAAGCGGCGCGAGACCGCGCTGGTCCAGCTCCTCGACGCGCTGGCGGCGGTGCGCGGGGCGCTGGTCGAGTGCCATGTCTGCGGCAACGTCGACACCACCGACCCTTGCGCCATCTGCGCCGATCCGCGCCGCGACAGCCGCGCCCTCTGCGTGGTCGAGGACGTCGCCGACCTCTGGGCGCTCGATCGCGCGCGGCTGTTCACCGGGCGCTATCACGTGCTCGGCGGGCGGCTCTCGGCGCTCGACGGCGTGCGGCCGGAGGACCTGACCATCGGCAAGCTGATCGAGCGCGTCGCCGGCGGCGGCATCGACGAGGTGGTGCTGGCGATGAACGCCACGCTCGAAGGCCAGACCACCGCGCACTACATCGCCGAGCGGCTGGAGAGCTTTCCCGTGCGCCTGACCCAGCTCGCCCACGGGCTGCCGGTGGGCGGCGAGCTGGACTACCTCGACGAAGGCACGCTGGCGCAGGCGTTGCGGGCGCGACGGCCGGTGGGCTGACGACGTTCGGCCTTCTTGCAGACGAACCGCCGTGCGCCTATCTGCACCCCATGGCCATCCGCGAAATCATCGAAATCCCCGACCCGCGTCTCAAGCAGATCTCCAAGCCGGTCGAAGCGTTCGACGACGCGCTCAGAACGCTCGTCGCCGACATGTTCGAGACGATGTACGATGCGCCCGGCATCGGCCTCGCCGCGATCCAGGTGGGCGTGCCGCTGCGCGTGCTGGTGATCGACCTGCAGCCTGACGATCCCGATGCCGAGCCCGAAGTCTGCACCGCCCACGGCGACCACGAGCACACGCACCAGCCGACGAAAAAGGAACCGCGCGTCTTCATCAACCCCGAGTTGCTCGATCCGTCCGAGGAGCTTTCGGTCTATAACGAAGGCTGCCTCTCGGTCCCCGAGATCTACGCCGAGGTCGAACGCCCGGCCCGCATCCGCGCGCGCTGGCAGGACATCGACGGCAAGGTCCACGAGGAGGAGATGGACGGGCTGCTGGCCACCTGCCTCCAGCACGAGATGGACCACCTCGAAGGCGTGCTGTTCATCGACCACCTCTCGCGCCTCAAGCGCCAGATGGCGATCAAGAAGCTGGAAAAGCTGCGCAAGGCGGCCTGACGGCCCGGGGCGGCGGGTTTTTCCGGACGCGCGATTTTCTCCACAGGCGGGCGGTTGCCTGCCGTTTGCCGACAGGCTAGGTTCCCATTTCGTTCCAAATGGGAAGATGCTGTGGAATCTGCGCTGTTCGCCATCATCGCGCTGGTCATCGGCCTGGGGCTGGGCTGGCTGCTCGGCTCGCGCCCCGTTGCCGAATGGCGCCAGCGCTTCCTCGTCCGCGATGGCGAGGCGCGCGAACTGGACGAGAAGTTCCGCCGCGCCATCACCGAGCTGGCCGGCGCCAGCGAGCGGGCCAGCCGGACCGATGCGCTCGCCGGCGAGCTGGCGGGCGCGAACGCGCGCTGCGCCGCCCTGCAGGGCGAACTGGCCGCCGCCGCGACGCGCGCCGACAACGCCGAGCGGCTCGCCGCCGAGCTGCCGGAACTGCGAACCTCGCGCGAGGCGCTGCGCGCCGAACTGGCGACGCTGAAGGCCAACGCGGCGAACTTCGACGAGAAGCAGCGCTTGCTGCTCGAAGCGCAGGAAGCGCTCCGCAAGGAGTTCCAGGTCGCCGGCGCCAAAGTGCTCGAAGGCGCGCAGGAGGCGTTCCTCAAGCGCGCGCAGGAAGGCTTCGCGGTTTCCGAGCGGCGCAGCGAGGAGAAGATCAAGGCGCTGCTGGCCCCTGTGGGCGACCGGCTGAAAAGCTACGAGGAGCAGGTGGGCATGCTGGAAAAGCAGCGCGTCGACGCCTTCGGCCAGCTCACCGGCCAGATCGAGGCGCTGCGCGCGGGGCAGGAGCAGGTCCGCGCCGAGGCGGCGCGGCTGGGCAACAGCCTGCGCAACGCGCCCAAGGCGCGCGGGCGCTGGGGCGAGCAGCAGCTCAAGAACGTGCTCGAGCAGTGTGGCCTTGTCGAGCACACCGATTTCGTCACCGAGCATTCGGTCCAGACCGAGGACGGCCGCCTGCGGCCCGACGCGATCGTGCGCATCCCCGGCAACAAGCAGCTCGTGATCGACGCCAAGGTCTCGCTCAACGCCTATCAGGACGCGTTCGACGCCGATGACGAGGGCGCCCGCAAGCTGCATCTCGACCAGCACGCCGCCTCGATGCGCAACCACATCCAGACGCTCGGCGCCAAGAGCTATCAGAGCCAGTTCGAGAACGCGCCCGACTATGTGCTGATGTTCGTGCCGGGCGAGCACTTCATCGCCGCCGCGCTGGAGCACGACGCCAAGCTGTGGGAATACGCCTTCGAGCGCCGCGTGCTGCTGGCCAGCCCGACCAACCTCGTGGCCATCGCCCGCACCATCGCCCAGGTCTGGCAGCAGGAAGGGCTGGCCAAGGAAGCGCGCGAGATCGGCAAGCTGGCGAGCGACCTCTATGACAGCCTGGCCAAGACGCAGGAAGACCTGCTCAAGACCGGCGTGCACCTCGGTCGCGCGGTCAACAGTTTCAACGATTTCGCCCGGACCTACGAAGGCAACGTGCTCAGTCGCGCCCGCCGGCTGACCGAGAAGCACATCAAGATCGGCAAGCGCGAGATCACCGAGGACGTGCCGCTGGTCGAAGCCTCCCCCCGGCAGGGCGCGGCGCAGGCGGCGGAACTCCCGTCGCCGCGGCCCTTTGACGATACCCAGGAGACACAATCGCAGGAGGCGTGATGCGCGCCTGCCGCCTGCCGGCGACGCGCGAGAATGGCGCCTGGAAGATCGCCGCGCTGGTCGCGGGGGATTGAGGGGCCTGGCCGGCCTTTTCGACGGGGGTTATGCCACTACACCCGCTCAGCCTGAGCCTGTCGAAGCATGTCCTGAGCTTCGCCGAAGGGGCCCGCGCAACGGTAGCCTCGCACGCTGGAAAGCCAGCCGCACCGCCGCGCGTGGCCTTCGACAGGCTCAGGCTGAGCGGGGTTGGGTGGTTGGTGTTTGGGCATGACCCCCTTTTTGGAGGAAGGGTCGGCGGCGTAAGGCCCGTCATCCCGGCGCCCTTCGACAAGCTCAGGACTGGTCCACGCTCTAACGCATCCGCGCCAGCTCGCCGGTATGGGCCGGGCTCCTCAGCGTCATGCGGTCGCCGTCGACGGCGAGGTCGGGGTTGGCGTCGAGCAGTTCGGCGACCGCGCGTTCCTGCTCCATCTTGCCCTCGCAGAACATCTGGGTGGAGATCAGCGGCGAGGCGGTCAGCTTGCCGGCCTCCACGCGCCAGGTGCCGCCCAGGCGGTTGCAGCCGGCATAGGCGGCAAGGCGGTCCCCCGCGAACGAGAGCGTCGCTTCGCCCACCGGCGGCGCGCCGTCGATCGCGGTGAAGCGCCATTCGCTGCCGGCGAGCGCGGGCGCGGCCGCCGGCATGGTGGTGCAGCCGCCAAGAACGACGGCAAGGGCAAGGGACATCGACAGCATGCGCATGGCCGCCTCCTGTAACCGGGCGTGGGAGGCCAGCCTACCGCCGCGGCGCGAGATGCGCCAGCGCCTCGTAGGCCAGCACCGCGCCCGCCACCGCGGCGTTGAGGCTGTCGGCGCGGCCGAGCATGGGGATGGTCACGCGCAGGTCGCAGGCGTCTTCGTATTCCGCCGGCAGCCCGCGCGATTCGTTGCCGACCATGAGGAAGCAGGGCGCGGCGTAAGGCGCGGTGCGATAGTCGGTGGCGTCGCGCAGCGAGGCGGCGACGAGCTGGCCCCCGGAATCCTCGGCGCCGGCGCGCAGCCAGCCGAGGAACTCGCTCCAGCGTGCCTGCGCGACCTGCTGGGTGAACACGGCGCCCATGCTGGCGCGCACCGCCTCCACCGAGAACGGGTCGGCGCAGTCGTCGATCAGGATCAGCCCGCCCGCGCCGACCGCGTCGCCGGTGCGCAGCATCGTGCCCAGGTTGCCGGGATCGCGCAGCGCCTGCGCCACCAGCCAGATCGGCGCGGCGGCGCGGTCGAGCCCGGCAAGCCGCGTGTCGAATTCGGCGAAGACGCCGGCGACCGACTGCGGGTTGTCCTTGCCGGTGACTTTGGCCAGCACTTCGGCGTCCATCTCGATCACATCGCCGCCGGCCGTCGCGACATCGGCGGCGAGCGCATCGAGCAGCGGGTGCGGCTGGCGGCTGGTCGCCATGACCAGCATCTCGGGCAGCTTTCCCGATTCGCGCGCGTCGGTCAGCAGGCGCAGCCCCTCGGCGAGAAAACGCTTCTCGCGCCGCCGGTGCTTCTTGTCGCGCAGCGAGCGGAGGAACTTGACCGTCGGGTTGGAGAAGCCGGTGATGGTGCGGTGCATGGGCGTGCTTAGCTGTGAGGGTGGCGCGTGTGCTTCGACAGGCTCAGCACGAGCGGGGTTTGGTATTGAAATGTTGCGTGTGGCCTTCGACAGGCTCAGGCTGAGCGGATGTTGTGCCGAGACACGTTCAGGATGAACAGAAATACCAGCAAACCCTGCTCAGCCTGAGCCTGTCGAAGGCCACGCGCAACGCCCGGGGTTCAATCCTCGCCGAAGCCGTCCTTGACCAATCCGGCCAGCTTCAGCAGCGCGGCTTCGGCGCCTTCGCCCGAGACGCAAATCTCGACCGTGTCGCCGCGGGCCGCGCCCAGCATCATCAGCCCGAGGATCGAGCCGCCCGACGCCTCGGCGCCGTCCTTGCCGACGCGCACGTCGAGCCCCTCGGGCAGCAGCGTCACCATGCTGACGAACTTGGCGCTCGCCCGCGCGTGCAGGCCGCGCTTGTTGGTGATCGTCACCGTCTCCTTCACCGCGATCATGCCCGCGCCCCCCTCATTCCTCATGCATGCTGGCCGAGATATTCCGACGCCATGGTGATGTAATTGCGGCCCGCGTCGCGCGCGGCGATGGCGGCGTCGCGCACCGACATGCATTCGCGCGCCTTGGCCAGGCGGATCAGCATCGGCAGGTTGATGCCGGCGATCACCTCGACATGCCCGGCCTGCATCAGCGAGATGGCGAGGTTCGACGGCGTGCCGCCGAACAGGTCGGTCAGGACGATGACGCCTTCGCCGCTGTCGACCTCGCGGATGGCCGTGGCGATCTCGTGCCGGCGGCGCTCCATGTCGTCGTTGGGGCCGATGCAGACGGTCGCGACGGCTTCCTGCCGGCCGACGACATGCTGCATTGCGTTGACGAACTCCTCGGCGAGATTGCCGTGGGTTACCAGGATCATCCCGATCATGTTGGAAAAGCGCTCCGAAGCCCCTGCGTGACGCCCTGGAAATCTTGATTTTCTGTCACGGCGCCGTGCCCCTTTCCAGGAGGTCGGCTGCCCGCGAGCCCAGGTTGCGGTGCAGCAATGTGGGGGAAAAACCGACGGCGCGCAAGGCAGCGGCGATCTCTTCGGCGACGAAGACCGAGCGGTGCCGCCCGCCGGTGCAGCCGAAGGCGATGTGGATATAGCCCCGGCCCTGCGCGGCATAGCGCGGCAGCAGCAGCAGAACGAGGTCGCGGATGCGGGTGAAAGCCTCGGGAAAGGCGGGGTCGCGCCGGATGTGCGCGCCCACGGGTGCGTCCTGGCCGGTCAGCGGGCGCAGGTCGTCGATCCAGTGCGGGTTGTCGAGGAAGCGCATGTCGAAGACGAGGTCGGCGACCGGCGGCATCCCGCGCGAGAAGCCGAAGCTGGAGACGGTGACGGTCATCGTCGCGCCGCTGCACGGCGTGAAGCGTTCGCGAATCACCTGCTGCAGCTCGTTCACCGCATAAGGGGTGGTGTCGATCACGCTGTCGGCCCAGCGGCGCAGGGGCGCGAGCAGCTCGCGCTCGGCGGCGATGCCCGAGGCGACCGGCATGTCGGCGGCCAGCGGGTGGCGCCGGCGCGTCTCGTTATAGCGGCGTTCCAGCTCGCGGCCCGAGCAATCGAGGAACAGCGTGGTGATGTCGAGGTCCGGGCGGCGGTCGAGCTTCTTGACCCGCTCGATCACGTCGCGCGGGTTGAAGCCGCGCGTGCGGGCGTCGAAGCCGATGGCGAGCGGCGCGCGCAGATCGGGCGCCTGCGGCGCGCCCGCCTGGCCGGGGGCGGTGTCGAGCAGCCGGTCGAGCAGGCGGATGGGGAAGTTGTCGACCGCTTCCCAGCCCAGGTCCTCGAGCACGCGCAGCGCGGTCGTCTTGCCGGCGCCGAGCATGCCGGTGACCAGCAGGATGCGCTGGCTGGGTTCCTCGGGGGTGTCGCTATCGTCGGTCGGGCGGGGCATGGATCGGCTACTGTGCGCTTGTCTCCACGGAAAGGGAAGGGGGCGAGACGGTCTGTACCGCCGTGACACTTAACCCCACGTGAGCCCGTAGCGCCAAAGCGCCCGTTCCGCCTTGAGGTGCAGCACCGGCCCTTCGGGCGAGAGCCGCAGCAGCGGCAGGGCGATGCCGCCGCGCTGCGCCGTCTCGGCCTCCTCGACGAAGCGCGGCGCCTGGGGGTCGAGCGCCAGCACCAGCGCCACGGGCGCCTCGGCGCGGACGGGGAAGGGCAGCAGGCCCAGGTTGCGCACTTCCAGCAGCCCGTGAATGTTCGGGTGCGGCCGGGCGACGAGCCGGCCGGCGCGCGCTTCCAGCAGCACGCCGTCGTCGCCGATCAGCACGGCGCCGCGATCGATCAGCGCCAGCGCCAGGCTGGACTTGCCGCTGCCCGGCGCGCCCTCGATCAGCACCGCGCGCGCGCCGATGGCGACGCAGGTGGCCTGATGGGCGATCGCTGTCACAATCCCTCCCAGGCCGGCAGCTCGATCGCCAGGCGCGCGCCGGGCTGGCCGTCGGTGCGCGCGCCGGCGACGAGCGTGCCGTAGTGCGCCTCGACGATGGTGCGGGCGATGGCCAGGCCGAGGCCCGAATGACTGCCGAAATCCTCGCCCACAGGGCGCAGCGAGTGGAACCGCTCGAACACCTTTTCACGCGCATCGGCCGGGATGCCGGGGCCGTGGTCGGACACGGTGATGGCGACGCGGCCTCCGTCGCCCTGGCCCTCGCAGGCGATGTCGATCTCGATCGTCGCCGGGCTGGGCGAGAAGGAGATGGCGTTGTCGAGCAGGTTTTCCAGCACGCGCTCCAGCCGGGCCGGATCGCCGGGGACGATGCAGGTGCCGGCGCCGCGATGCGTCACCTCTATGCGGTTGCCGGCGTTGACCCCCCGGCTCTCGCGCGCGGCCACCAGCGCCAGCACGAGCTGCACCATGTCGACCGGCTCGAACGTGGTGCGGCTCAGCTCCGCGTCGATGCGGCTGGCGTCGGCGATCTCGGTGACGAGGCGGTCGATGCGCTGCACGTCGTGCGAGGCGATGGCCAGGAGCTGGCGGCGCAGGTCGGGGTCCGTGACCCGCTCCGTCGATTCGAGCGCGCTGCGCAGCGAGGTGAGCGGGTTCTTGATCTCGTGCGCGACATCGGCGGCGAAGCTTTCCACCGCGTCGATCCGCTGGCGCAATGCTTCCGTCATGTCGGAGATCGCGCGGGCCAGCAGGCCGATCTCGTCGCGCCGCTCGGGCAGGCGCGGCACCACCAC